>CAYMGL010000017.1:0-19203 GCA_964389945.1 uncultured Actinomycetota bacterium | reverse complement strand
TCTCTTGCCAGGGTCAAAGGGGAGCTTGGCAGCGACGCAATCGTCATCCGCTCAACTGAACCAATCCTCAATCGTCCAGAACGGTTTATCTCATTTTCGAGGTTCATGTGGGGATCGTGCTTGTTCTGGCAGCTGGATCCAGGGGAAGGATGGGCGGGAAGCCGTCGTTCGCTGCGATATGCACGAACGGCCGGATTTTGCAGAATGCGACCCGCAGGTGGGATGAGACGTCAGATGCGAGAAACTCATTCCTCAGACGCCATTCGTTCCTTCCAGCGGATCACAATATTGGCCCCGATGTCTCGGATCGGTTTTGGCGGCAAGCGCGTCGGCAGTGCCACGGCGGTGAAGTGGCGCGTGATGTCGCTCTCTTCCGCGCAGGCCAGTTCCGCTGAGCCCATGCCCGTGAGTGTCCCGCGCGTCGTGCCGAGCCCGTTCTGAACGCACGCGGAAAGGAGTCTCTTCCAAGAGCAGGGCTGCCTTGTAACGAAATCCTGGATCGTATCGAAGATACCGAACTCAAAGCTCAGGAAAGCGCAAATGGAGCTTTGTCGTCGGGAGGCCGATCCGGCTTCACAGGCTCGGTTGAACGAAGCCGGGTATTACACCAGACCAAACGGGTATTGGACTTTGAGCCGCCCGAGATCGACCATCCCCCGTGCAAATAGATGCATGGATGGAAGCTCGACGTGACAAAAATCGACCGCATCGAAACGACGATCTTGGATATCCCCACTATTCGGGGACATGTCCTGTCGATGACAACGATGATGCTGCAGTCTATCGTGCTCGTCCGCGTCAAGTTCGCGGATGGATCGGTTGGCTACGGCGAAGGGACATCGATCGGCGGCATGAGCTATGGCGCTGAGAGCCCTGAAAGCATCAAGACTGCGATTGATACCTACATTACGCCACTGATTTTGGGTCGGGACGGTGACCAGATCAATGTTCTGATCGATATCATTGACCGCGGGGTGAAGGGCAATCCAATCGCCCGCTGTGCGGTCGAGACTGCGCTGTGGGACGGCCTGGCCAAGCGGCTCGGCGTATCAATTGCAAAGCTGTTCGGCGGACCTGTTCGGACCGCCATGCCGGTGGCCTGGACCCTCGCCTCTGGCAATGCCGAGACCGATATCAGCGAGGCGCACGAGATGATCGAAGCCAGGCGCCACAACATATTCAAGCTGAAGATCGGCAAGCGTCCGGTGCGAGAGGATGTGGCCCACGTCGCCGCGATCTGTGATGCGGTCGGCGACCAAGCCTCGATCCGTGTCGACGTCAATCAGGCGTGGTCGCTGGCCGACGCACGCTGGGGTCTGCGCGGACTGCAGGAGATTGGTGTCGACTTGGTCGAGCAACCCGTTGGCGCGGGGCACATCTCTCAGCTGAAGTCGCTGACCGACGGCTATGAGATTGCGGTCATGGCCGATGAGGCGCTGCAGGGGCCGGTGTCGGCCATGAAGGTCGCGGCAAACCGTTCGGCTGATGTCTTTGCAGTGAAAATCGCCCAATCCGGCGGTTTGAAGCGGGGCAATGAGGTCATAGCCATCGGTCAAGCGTCCGGGATTGGCCTGTATGCGGGCACGATGCTCGAAGCGGGCGTCGGCACCGCGGCAGCGCTTCAATTGTTTTCGACGGTGCCCGTGCTGGAATGGGGGACGGAGCTTTTCGGTCCTCTGCTTCTGCGCCATGAGATTCTCGCGCGCCCGATCGAATATCGCGACTTCAACGTGCATCTGCCCGACGGGCTTGGCCTTGGCGCCGAGCCCAATCCGGAAGCCGTGACCCAGTTTAGCCGGGACCGAAGCAGCACCGTTCACGCTGCCGCCGCCCGGACCTGAAACACACCCGAACCAGGAGGAGAAACCACATGTTTACAGAAGCCAACTTGGCCAGCCTGGAGAAGCGGCTGGAAGGCATCGTCGAAGAGGGCGATCACAACGGGATCTATCGCGCACGCCGCGACATGTTCACCGACAGCGAGCTTTTTGAGCTCGAGATGAAGCACATCTTCGAAGGCAATTGGGTCTTCATGGCGCATGAAAGCCAGATCCCCAATCCCGGCGACTACTTCACCGCCCATCTCGGACGCGTTCCGGTCGTGATTACGCGCGACAAGAACGGCGAGCTGCACTGCCTGGTGAATTCCTGCACGCATCGCGGCGCCATGTTGTGCCGCTTCAAGCGCAACAACACCAAGACATTTACCTGCCCGTTCCACGGCTGGACGTTCTCGAATGACGGGCGTCTGCTGAAGGTAAAGAACCCCAAGGATGCCGGCTATCCGGAAGACTTCAACAAGGACGGAAGCCACGACCTGCGCCGCGTGAAGCTGGGCAACTACCGGGGCTTTCTCTGGGGATCGCTGAACCATGACGTGCCGGAGATCGAGGAGTATCTGGGCGAAACGACCAAGCTCATCGATCTGATCGTTGACCAGTCCGACGAAGGCGTGGAGGTGCTGCGCGGTTCGTCCACCTACACCTTCGACGGCAACTGGAAGCTGCAGGCCGAGAACGGCGCTGACGGCTACCACGTCTCCTCGGTGCATTGGAACTACGTGCAAACCACGTCCCGTCGCAGCCAGGAAGGCCGCGAGGACAAGATCAAGGCGAATGACGCCTCCAAGTGGGACCAGCAGCGCGGTGGTTTTTATGCCTTCAACCACGGGCACATCCTGCTGTGGAATATCTGGGCCGACGCCTCGAACCGACCCGCCTACATGCGCTGGGACGAATACAAGGAAAAGCATGGCGAGACCCGTGCGCGTTGGATGGTGCAGTCGCTCCGTAACCTTTGCATCTACCCGAACGTCTTCTTGATGGACCAGTTCAGCTCTCAGATCCGCATGTTCCGGCCCATCGACGTCGATAAGACCGAAGTCACGATCTACTGCATCGCGCCCAAGGGCGAGAGCCAGGAAGCCCGGTCGCGCCGGATCCGTCAGTACGAGGATTTCTTCAACGCTTCGGGCATGGCGACCCCGGACGACACCGAGGAATTCCGTGCGACCCAGCGCGGCTACGCCGCAGCGGCGGTCGCGCCGTGGAACGATCTCAATCGTGGTGCGACCCACTGGATCGACGGGCCTGACGATACCGCGGAAGAGCTCGGCATCACGCCGCTCATGTCGGGTCCGAAGCAGGAAGACGAAGGGCTCTTCGTCGTCCAGCACGGACACTGGGCCGAGCGGATGCTCGACGCCGTCCGGGCCGAGCGCGAGAAGCTCGCAGCTAAACCCATGGCAGCGGAGTAAAAGCAATGAATGTTCAGACTCTCACCAAGACTGTCGAGGCCGTCGTGCCGAAGAGCTTGACCTACGACCAGATCGCCATGTTCCTCTACGCCGAGGCCCGCTGCCTCGACGACCGGGATTGGGACTCCTGGCTGGAGTTCTATCACCAGGATTGCGAGTTCTGGATGCCGGCATGGGACGACTTCGACACCCTGACCGAGGATCCGCAAAACGAGATGTCGCTGATCTACTATCCGGATAAGTCCGGGATCGAGGACCGCGTCTTCCGTATCAAGACCGACAGGTCTTCGGCGACATCGCTGCCCGAGCCGCGCACCAACCACAATATCTCGAACATCGAGGTACTGTCGGATGACGGCAAGGAGATCCGAGTGCGATTCAACTGGGTGACAAAGTCGTTCCGCTACGGCGATACCGACACGCATTGGGGGACGTCGTTCTACGCGATCGACATCTCCGGTGAGCGACCGCTGATCTCTGACAAGAAGGTCGTTCTCAAGAACGATCACATTCACCACGTGATCGACATCTACCACATCTGATCCCGGACAGCCGGGAGGACCGAAACCACCCCGCGCGCAACTGCGCGCGGGCGCAAGGGAGGAGTATGTCATGACCTACCAAGTGGTTCTGAATTTCGAGGATGGCGTGTCTCGCGTCATTTCCTGTGACGACGACGAGAAGGTCACCGATGCTGCCTTCCGTCACAAGATCAACCTGCCAATGGACTGTCGGGACGGCGTCTGCGGTACCTGCAAGTGCAAAGTCGATACGGGCGATTACGAGATGGAGTTCTATCTCGAGGACGAAGCTCTGACCGAGGAGGAAGAGCAGAACGGGTTCGCGCTACTTTGTCAGACGACCGTGTCCTCGGATGCCGTTTTCAACGTCATGGCATCATCCGAGGCCTGCAAGACCGGGGCTCAAAAGACCGCAGGTGAAGTTTTCGCAGCGGAAAAGCTGTCTGAGACTTCTTTCAATCTCCGTGTGAAGCTTGAAAAACCCCTGGGTTTTCTTCCCGGCCAATATGTCAATGTCTCGGTGCCCGGTACCGAAGAGACCAGATCCTATTCCTTCTCGTCGAAGCCCGGCACGGACGAAGCGTCCTTTCTCATCCGCAATCTGGAAGGCGGCGTAATGTCGTCCTACCTCGCGGAGCGCGCTTCTGCCGGTGACATGGTCGAGCTGACCGGTCCGATGGGTATCTTTTACCTGCGGGAAATGAAGCGCCCGCAGCTTTGGCTGGCAGGCGGCACCGGCCTCGCGCCCTTCCTATCGATGCTCGAAAAAGTGGCCGAAGAGGGTACAGACCAGCCCATCACGCTCTACTACGCGGTGACCAGAGCAGCGGACCTCGTGGAGTTGGAGCGGGTCGAGCAATTGGCTGAGAAAATCGGCACCGTCACTGTTGTGACGATCCTCGCAGCGGACGACGAAGAGCATGCCCTGAAAGGCTATGTCACAGATCACCTCTCGGAACAGGACATGAACGGCGGTGACGTCGATGCCTATCTCTGTGGCCCACCGCCCATGGTCGATGCCGTGAGCAAGCACTTTAAAACGCTTGGAACTGAGCCCGCGCAGTTCTTCTACGAGAAGTTCAACCCGTCCGAGTCCAATGCCGAGGCTGCCTGAGATGCGGTTTTCCGGAAAGACAATGGTCGTGACCGGCGCGGCGCAAGGTATTGGCAGACGCGTTGCCGAACGTGCCGCCGCCGAGGGTGCCGAGGTACTAATCGTCGACCGTGCTCAGGCGCGCAATGACGTCGTGAAGGCGGTCAAGACGGCCGGTGGGACAGCTCATGCAGTGGCTGCAAACCTGGAGACCTATTCAGGCTGCCAGAAAGCGATCGACAAGGCGCTGTCTCTGTGGGGGCGGATCGACATCCTGATCAACAATGTTGGCGGAACGATCTGGGCCAAGCCATTCGAACATTACGCGCCGAAGCAGATCGATGCGGAAATAAGTCGGTCGCTGATGCCAACGCTCTACTGTTGTCATGCGGCCCTTTCGCCCATGCTCGAAGCGGGCAAGGGCGTCATCGTAAATGTCAGCTCTATCGCGACCCGTGGGCTTAACCGAGTACCCTATGGCGCGGCGAAGGGCGGTGTGAACGCGCTGACGCAGAACCTGGCTTGGGAAGTCGCGGAACGCGGCATTCGCGTTGTCGCTACCGCCCCTGGCGGGACTGAGGCACCTCCGCGCATCACGTCCCGCATTCCCGATAAGGGGGAAGCGCAGCGCGAGGACTGGTACCAGGCGATCATCGACCAGACGGTCCAGTCTTCGTTCCTCAAGCGGTACAGCACGCTCGACGAACAGGCTGCCCCAATCCTTTTCCTGGCCTCTGACGAGGCCTCGTACCTGACCGGCGTCACTCTACCCGTAGGCGGCGGCGATCTCGGCTGAGCGGTCATCGCCAGCTATTCACCCAAGGGAGGACTACATGAAACATACCACATTAACCTTCTCGGCAGCTGTATTGGTTGCGGGTCTAACCGCCCAGAGCGCACAGGCCCAAGATCAGATCGATGTCGGCCTACTGCTGCCCTATTCGGGCGTCTACGCAGCGCTCGGCAACGATATTCAGGCCGGTTTTGAGCTTGGTCTCGCAGCCTACGGCGAAGAGGTCGAGCAGACTTTTAACCTCCATATCGAAGATACCGAGGTTAAGCCGCCGGTTGGTCTGGCGAAAGCACGCAAACTCGTACTTCAGGATGATGTCGATGTCATGGTCGGCATCGTATCCTCCGCGGTGCTCGGTGCCGTCTCGGACATCGTGGCGCAAATGGAAGTTCCGCTGATTGTCGCCAATGCAGGCAATGACGACGCAACCGGCGCGGGCTGCTCGCCCTACATCACGCGCCTCAGCTTTGCGAATGGCCAGATCAATCGCCCGATGGGCGAATGGATGGCCGGTCAGGGGATCGAGACCGTCTATACTCTTGCGCCCGATTATGCCGCCGGGCGGCAGATGATCGAGGCCTTCACCGCCGGCTTTACCGAGGCAGGCGGCGAGGTCGTTGGCTCGCAATACACGCCTTTCCAGCAGACCACTGACTTCGGCCCGTACCTGACTGAGGCGAAATCGTCCGGTGCAGATGCGGTCTATGTCTTCTACGCCGGGGGCGAGGCGATCTCTTTCGTCAAGCAATATGACAGCTTCGGCCTGAAGGCGGATATGCCGCTTTACGGCGCTGGGTTCCTGACCTCGCCTCTTTACGTCAATGCCGAAGGTCCGGCTGCCGAGGGCGTGATCGCGGCACTTCATTATGTGCCGACGATCGAAAATGCCGAGAATGAAGCCTTCGTCGCGGCCTTCCAGGAAGAAACCGGACGCAAGCCTTCGGAATTCGCTGTGCAGGGGTACGATTCCGCCCGCGCACTGATCGAAGCGGTGAAAACAGGGGCGACCACGCGTTCCGAGATCGCCGCAGCTCTGTCGCAGGTCAGCTTTGATGGCCCGCGCGGTGCATTGTCGATCGATCCCGCGACCAACAACATCATTCAGCCGATCTACGTCTACGAGACCGTTGCGGCGGATGATGGCGAAGGCTTGACCCAGCGGGTGATTGCCCAGCTCGACGCCGAGCAGATGCCCGCAAATGGCTGTGAAATGAAGCCGATCAACTGATCGTGCCAGAGAAGTCCGGTCGCGCGTGGGGCGCGGCCGGTCACATCAAGGGAGGATAAGTTCCATGTCGGCCGATCCCGGATTCTTGATATTGCAGACGCTGAACGCCCTGCAGTTGTCCATGCTCCTGTTCCTGCTTTCCGTCGGATTGACGGTGATCTTCGGACTGATGCATTTCGTAAATCTCGCCCATGGTGCACTTTACGCGCTTGGCGCTTACGTCGCCGCGACCTTTGCGGGCATGGCCGGATATTGGGTGGGCTTTCTGGCGGCGCCTGTGGCTGTCGCCGGGTTTGGGGTACTGCTTTATTGGGGGCTGATCCGACGGATGCGAAAGTCGGGTCCAATGGCCCAGGTCCTCGTGACCTTCGGCCTCATTTTCGCACTTTGGGATCTGACCCGGATTATCTGGGGCGACATCGCCGTCGGCATCGAAACTCCGACGCTGCTGTCGGGCCGCATTTCTCTGCTGGGGGTCGATTATCCGACCTATCGCCTCTTTGTAATCGGCCTGGGAGCCGTGGTCTTCGCCGCGCTGGCCGTGATCCTCGGACGGACGCAGATCGGCGCGATGATCCGCGCAGGGGTCGATAATGACGGCATGGCGGCCTGCCTTGGAATCAATGTAGAAAAGCTGTTTTTCGCCGTGTTCTGCGTGGGGTGTGCGCTGGCAGGCCTTGCAGGGGCCGTCGCTGCGCCGCTTCTGTCGGTCACGCCAGGCATGGGCCTCGACATTCTGATCCCGACTCTGATCGTCATCGTGATCGGTGGGCTTGGATCACTCCAGGGTGCGATTGCCGGGTCGTTGATCTTTGGCTTCGTGCAGACCTTCGGCGCAGTTCTGGCGCCGCAGCTCTCATCCGTCCTCATCTATGCCCTGCTGGCGCTTGTGCTTGTCACAAAGCCCGCGGGCCTTTTCCCCGCCAAGGGAGCCTGATCCATGTTTCACCACACACCTCTGCGCTATGGAACACTCGTGCTGCTTTTGGCCTGTGCGCTCTATGCGGCCTTTGCGGCAGGATATTTCGGCCTCGAGATCCTGATCGAGATCCTGGTCCTTGCCATGCTCGTCATCGCGATCGATATCGTAGCGGGCTTCGGTGGAATGGTCTCCCTGTGTCATGGTGCACTTCTGGGCGTTGGAGCCTACGCCTATGCCATGTTGGCCGTGAAAGTGGGATTGGCTGCACCGGTGGCAATGCTGGCCTCGGTCGGGATCACCGGAACGCTCGCCTGGATCATCGGTGCGGTCTGCGCTCGCACGCATGGCATTTACTTCATCATGGCCACGCTCGCCTTCGGGCAGATGGCCTATTCCTACATCTTCGAAACCCCGATTTTCGGAGGCGATGACGGATTGGGTGGCATTCCGCGGCTCGATCTGTCGGTTTTCGGTCTCGATCTGATGGATAGCCGCAGTTTTGCTCTGTTCACGTTGGCTGCGCTTGTTCTGTGCTATCTCTTCGCGGTCGCGGTCCTGCGATCGGGACTCGGGCGCAGCCTCGTGGGTGTCATGCAATCCGAACAGCGGATGCGGGCACTCGGGCTGGTGACCTGGCGCGTGAAAGCCGATGTATTCGGTCTTTCGGGACTGATCGCAGGCCTTGCCGGAGCGATTTCGGCGCAACACATCCTTTATATCTCGCCAGGCCTTTTGAATTGGACCGTTTCGGGTGAGGCGCTTGTGGTGGTGATCCTGGGCGGGCTTGGAACGCTTGTGGGGCCGATTGTCGGTGCCGCCGCTTTCGTGCTCCTGAAGCACAACATCTCCGAGTTCACGCCTTACTGGCACCTTGTCACGGGGCTGATCCTGATCGCCGTGGTCATGAGCCGGGCAAACGGCATCTTCGGGTTCATCGAGGCGCGTGTAAACGCAAGATCCGAAGGCAAGGCGAATAAGATGTCAAAGAAGCAGGCGAACACGGCAGCGGAGACGAACAATGCTTGAGACACGTGGCCTCGATAAAAGCTTCGGTGCGATCCATGTCACCAAGTCTGTTGATCTTAAGCTGGCGCAGGGTGAACGTCGTGTTCTGCTTGGGCCGAACGGTGCCGGCAAAACGACCCTGTTCAACCAGTTGGTCGGAGAGATCACGCCCGACACGGGCCAGATCTTTCTCGCCGGAGAAGATGTGACAGGCCTGTCGGTCCATCAGCGTGCCCGTCGTGGTCTGTCCCGCAGCTACCAGAAGAACACCCTGTTCGATGGGCTGACCATCGCCGAGAACCTTGGTCTTGCCGCGGCGGTTCATACACGCAATGCGACCCGGCTCTGGGGCGATAGCCTGACCCGTCCCGAAGTGCGCGCAGTGGTCGACGAGGTGGCCGAGCAGGTCAAGCTTACGCCTTACCTCGGTGCCCGCGTGAACGAAGTGTCTTACGGCGTGCGCCGACAGCTCGAAGTGGGCGTGGCGCTTGCCACGCGTCCGAAAGTCCTGCTCATGGACGAACCCACCTCCGGGGTTGGGCCGGAGATGTCTCATGCCTTCCATGACCTGCTGGCGGGTCTGCCGCGGGATCTGACCATGCTCATCATCGAGCACGACATGGATCTCGCCTTCGAGGTGGCCGACACGATCACCGTTTTGAATTACGGCGAAGTGGTTTTCGACGGAACTCCCGACGCCGCACGCGGCTCCGAATTGCTGCGCGACATCTATCTGGGGAGCTGGGAAGATGCTTGAACTCACAAATGTCTCATCGGGCTATGGCGAGACGCAGGTGCTCTACGACCTGTCCGTCACCGCCAAGGCTGGCCGTGTCCTGGCCGTTCTGGGGCGAAATGGTGCAGGCAAGAGCACGACGCTGAAGACCGTCATGGGGCTTTTGCCGACTCGCTCGGGCGCTATTTCTTTCGATGGTGCATCGCTTTCGGGCAAGCCCTACGAGGTCGCGAAAGCGGGGATCGGCTACGTGCCTGAGACCCGCGATATCTTCCCGTCCCTGACCGTACGCGAAAATCTCGATCTTGCCGCGAAGCGCTTCGATGGATCGGATTGGAGCATCGAGCGGGTTCTCGATCTCTTCCCTCGTCTGGGAGAGCGCATGTCGAATGGAGGCACGCAGCTGTCTGGCGGAGAACAACAAATGCTTGCCATCGCCCGTGCGCTTTTGATGAACCCTCGCCTGCTGATCCTGGATGAACCCACCGAGGGGCTTGCTCCGGTCATTGTGCAGCTAATTCATGACAAGTTAATGGAGCTCAAGCGCGAAGGCTTGTCGATGGTTCTGGTCGAGCAGAATTTCGGCTTCGCGACATCGCTTGCCGACGATGTGGCCATCGTATCGAAAGGTCAGGTCGTCTGGACTGGCAGCCCCGGCGAGATTCGCGCCGACACTGAGGCGCAGCATCGCTGGCTCGGCGTGTGATGTTGGCCGTCTTGGACCTGCGCAGTACGGTATGAGGCCAAGCTAAAGCGTCTTCCGGGCAACCTTCTGGGCGATGCGAACGAAATTCTGCACATGCACGCCCTGCTCGTCATAGCGATAGTTCAGCGAGAGGGCGGTGCGCGCAATCTCAGGTTCGATCTTCAAGAATTTCAGCCCTTTACGTGGCGCGTATTGGACTGGCTCGGGCACGATGCAGACCCCTTCTCCGACCGAAACAAGGCTGAGTGCGGTCTGCAGATCCATGCACCAGACCCTATGAGGCACCGGAAACCCTGCTTTCTCGCAGGCTTCCAATACAAAGTCGGCATAGCTCGGACGCGGATATTCCGGGTACAGGATCAGATTATGCGTCGCCAGTCTCTCGAGCCGTGCGACCGTTCGGCCACCGGTATCGACGATCTCAGGCAGGGCCAGGATCAGTTTTTCCTCCAGCAGCTCTTTGGTGATGAATTCGGGATCTTTCAATGCGGGCCGACCGAAGGCCACGTCGAGTTCGCGAGAGACGAGCGCGCGCTGGAGCTGGGCGTTGTTCATTGGAATAAGGCTGAGGTTCACTTCTGGAAAGCCTTGCCTGTAGGATCTTATGATATTCGGCAGGATGCCGTAGGTCGCGGATCCTACGAACCCGATCCGCAAGCGCCCCTCCGCGCCTTGGCCCAAGCGCTTGATTTCCAGGCGGGTATCATCGAGCTGCGACAGGATGGAACGGCCTCGTTCCAGTAGCCGTTCTCCCGCCTGCGTCAGAGTGATGGCGCTGCGGCCGCGATTGAACAGAAGGGCCCCAATCTCTTCCTCGAGTTGCTTGATCGCGCGGGACAGCGGGGGCTGTGCCATATCGAGACGTTCAGCTGCTCGCCCAAAATGCAACTCTTCTGCGACCGCAATGAAGTATGTCAGCTGCTTCAAGTTCATTGGTATCGCCTCTGCCCCGGTGAGCAGTAAAGGCAGAGACCGGCGCAAAAAGAAAGCCTCCGTGAGGAGGCTTCCAGTTAGGTCTTCCGGGGAGGAAAGAGTTATTCGGCAGCGACCCGCGTCGTGGCCGCATCAGACTTGAGCGTGAAGTCGAACTCCACATGCAAATCTGTATCAAGGTCTGGGCCTGCCTTGCGGAATTGCCCAACAAGGCTGTCCTTGACAGCGAAGACGCTGTCATTCTCGAGGTAGTCAGACGAGCTGTCGTAGATCTGGCTGATGAGCGGACGGAAGCCTTCCTTGGACAGGATGAAATGCATGTGACCGGGGCGCATCGGATGATGCCCCATAAAGCGCAGAAGCTCACCTGCCGTTTCATTGTCGGGGATCGGATAGTCGACAGGGCGCAGGGCGCGGAAGGCATAGTGCCCGTTCTCGTCGGTTTCGAAGCGGCCGCGGAGATTGTAATCCGGCTGGTCGGGGTCGTGGTTTTCGTAAAGACCGTTCGGCGCATCTTCCCAGACGTCGATCGTCACGCCTTCCAGAGGTGTGCCGTCGGTGTCACGCACATAACCTTCGAAGTAGACTGTCTCCTGGTCAGGGTATTCCTTCAAGACGGTCGAAGCGCCTTTGGGCAGGACCGGTGGGTTCTCACGGTAGAACGGCCCGAGCACGGTGGATTCGCTTTCGTTTCCCGTGACAGGGTTGGAGAGCATGTCGACAAGCACCTCCACACCCAGGATGTCGCCGAGAAGGATGAATTCCTGACGGCCGCCATCGCAGACCGCGCCGGCCCGTGCAAGGTACTGGCAGGCTGCGATAAATTCGTCATGCTGCAGGTTTACGTCCTTACAGAACCCGTGCAGATGGGTGATCAGCGAGGTCATGATCTCGCGCTGACGGGGCGTGGTCTCGCCGTTCTTCCCCAACGCTTCGATGACGACATCGGTGAGATTGTCGAGAGTTACTTTGGCCATTTCGGTCCTCCCTTGGGTGATGGTCGCAAACTCGCACCCATAATTGCCGCGCGAAGGACGTCCTCCAATGTCGCGCACGGTATGGAGCAATACCTCCGCGGCAATATGCTGCCGCGGCATGCGTCTTGGCCCTTTATCCGCGACCATGCCGTGTTCCCGGATCAGGGAGAGTATCAGTGGATACCCCTCACAGCATTGGAACGCTGCACCGCGCTTCGCACAGTGAGCCAGACTTTCAAACAGGGGGGCGAAATGCGCGAAGAAGTGAAAGCGATGCAGGCAAGACTCGAGGAGCGGGCCCATATCGTGCGACTGGGCCGCCTGTTCTCGGAAACCGTTCTGTTGAAGATCGATGAAGAGGAATATTATCTCGTCTTTGAAAAGGGGCGCATTTCCGAGATCCGGACCGGCCCGTCGAAGAAAATTCCCTACTGCTTTGCCGTCACTACCGATGCCGATGCGCTGGCGCGCTTTTGGCAACCGCGTCCCGAGCCTGGCTTTCACGACATCTTCGGGCTGGTGAAAATCGGCCGCGCTCAGATACTCGGCGATATCCTGACGCTCGTGAAAAACCTGCGCTTCTTGAAGGATGTGCTCGCGCTGCCAAGGGAGGGTCGGGCATGAGCATCGAACCTATCACCGGACGCTATCTGAACGTCGAAGTCGGCGGTCGTCCGCAGCGGATCTATTTCGAGGAGGCTGGATCGGGTCGCCCGGTTCTCTGCCTACACACGGCAGGTGCGCACACTGCGCAGTGGCGCCATCTTATGAACGATGCCGAGGTCACCGCGAACCACCAGCTTATCGCCTTTGATATGCCTTGGCATTCAAAGTCGCTTCCCCCGGCGGGCTTCGAGACCGAAGAATATATGCTCACAACAGAGGCCTATATCGAGACGATCCTGGCCGTTGTGGACGGCCTTGGCCTCGATCGACCCTTGCTCGCCGGATGCTCGATGGGCGGCCGGATCGCGCTCCAACTCGCGGCACTCCACCCTGACCGTTTCTCTGGGTTCATCGCTATCGAGGCGTCTGATTTCCAACCCGCTTGGTACGATATCGATTGGTTCCATCGCCCCGACGCCCATGGAGGCGAAATGGGTGCCGCGCTGGTCTCGGCCAATATCTCGCCCTATGCGCCTGCCGAGGAACGGTGGAATACGCTTTGGATGTTCATGCAATCAGGACCAGGCGTTTTCCGTGGAGATCTGAGCTTCTACACCCGAGATGACAGCCTGATCGGCCGTTTGTCTCAGATCGATACCACCAAGACACCGGTCCACATCATCGTCGGTGCCTACGATCTGACCTGTACGCCAGAGGACGCGAAGCGGACCGCGGATGCGATCCCCGGTGCGACATTGGCCGTCATGGAGGAGCTTGGCCATTTTCCGATGAGCGAACATCCCGAGGGCTTCCGGCCCTTTTTCCTGGAGGCGCTCAACCAGATGGCGGGCTGATCCGGTCCGCAGACTTACGGAGGAGGAAAGATCATGTGCAAGAAGGCGTCCAATCCGTGCCCCGGCTGCACGCGCCACGCGAAAGCTATGGATCCGCAGCACATATTTATGACTGCGGCGGAAATTGTCGTCGCTGAACGGACAGAGGCGACCGACCGAACGCGGCAAAGGTCTGAAGCGGATTGATATGCCCGCGCGCGACAACATGTGTATTGCCACGACTGGTTCCTTGCGCGCCAAGGCGGACAATCGCGTAGTGCGGATCGGAATTTACGAGCAGCTCAAAAGCACGAATGCTGTTTTTAGGTCTGGGCGCGGGCTCCGTGTGGCAACGCCCAGCGAGGCTGGAACGGATCGTGGATTGGTACATGGCTAATGTCATCGCACAACCCATTGCGCATCTTCGCGGGATCCTACGGGATGCCTCGTTGACCGCCGTGGCGGCGGGGTTTCTCGCGGTTCTGATCTCCATCGCGGGTCCGTTGCTGATCTATCTGCAGGCGGCGGTGGCGATGGACGTGGATCCCGGCATCTTTTCGTCATGGGTCGCGGCGATCTTTGCGGGTGCAGGTGCGGCAAGCCTGATCCTAAGCATCTGGATGCGTATACCTGTCCTGGTTGCGTGGTCTGCGCCGGGCAACGTGCTTTTGGTAACTGTCGGACCCAGTCTCGGATATTCGGAGATCATCGGTGCCTATATCATATCCGCGCTCGCCATCCTGATTATTGGCGTTACCGGGGCGTTCGACAGGCTTGTACGTTTAGTGCCGGCAGGCGTCGCTGCGGGCATGATGGCGGGTATCCTGTTTCAGTTCGGATCGCAGGCTTTCCTGGGGTTCGAGACAGCCCCGATCCTCGTTGCGGTGCTGCTATCAGCGTTTCTCGTTCTGTCGCGGACCACCCCGCGCTATGCGATGATCTGGCTACTGGCCGGGTCCCTTCTCTATATGGCATTGATCCGGACTGACACGTCGACTGGCCTGTCGCTGACCATGCCCGAGCTGATCGCGATCTGGCCCAGCTTTTCCCTCGATGCGACGCTCAGCTTCGCGCTGCCACTCGTGGTCACGACCCTGACCGGGCAGTTCCTGGCCGGGATGGCCATACTCAAGGTGAACGGCTTCGCGGCTCCCGCGCGTCCCATACTGACGACGGCCAGTCTTCTTTCCCTGCCCGTCGCGCTTTTCGGTGGGATCACCGTAGCGCTCGCGTCCATCACGATGGCGCTTGGGGCGAGCGATGAAAGCCATGCTGACCGTGAACGCCGCTATGTGGCCGGTGTGGCGTCAGGGGCGTTTTTCATCATTGGTGCTGTCTGTGCGGGAAGCATCGTCGCGCTTCTGCGCGGGTTGCCGACTGAATTGATCGCGCTTCTCGCCGGGCTCGCACTTTTAGGGGCCATCGCTAAGGGTTTGGGCGATATGCTCGCCGATGCGGGAAACCGGCAGGCCGGTCTCTTGACCTTCGTGGTGACCGCCTCGGGCGTGTCACTACTTGGCATTGGTGCCGCATTCTGGGGGCTCATTGCCGGTTTGCTCGCCGTACAGATCGAACGTGCATTCGATGCCATGAGGCCGTCTTCTTCGTCCAAAGGCCGAAAATAGGCAAAGAAGTGTATATCTGAGGTCGGTGAGGCGCGATGTCTGTCCTTGGTGAGAGATCTTACTCCGACATTTATCCAAACGACCCCGTTGGTATACGCTCGAGATGTGATTTGAGCTCATGGAAGAACCCGTCCAATCCCGCTTTGCGTCCGCTGCATCGCGGGGAGGTACTTCTCGACCAGTGTCCCGACAGAATCTTGCGTTGCTGCGACGCCGGTGTTCAGCGCCGCCACGACGCGGCCCCGGATGTCGGTCACAGGCACCGCGATAGAGCGCAGACCAATCTCGACCTCCTGATCGATCAGGCAATAGCCCTGCGCGCGCACGCGAGCCAGCTCGGCCATAATCTCTTCCGGGTCAGTCAGGCTGAAGGCCGTACGCGGTGACAAATCGGATCGGTTAAGAAGCGCTCGCGCCGCTTCCTCGGGCAGCGCCGCCAGCAGGACCCGTCCCATCGAGGTGCAATGCGCCGGCAAACGCGAGCCTGGCATCAACCCTACGGACATTACCCGGCGTTGCGCTGCCCGCGCGAGGTAAACGATGTCTGTTTCGTCAAGGATCGACAGCGACGTGGACTGCCCGATTTGTTCGGATAGCTGATCGAGCCAGGGCTGCGCGAGCTGCGGCAATGGCAGCGTTGCGAGGGCCGCCATGCCGAGCCGCAGTATCCGGGGCGTTACCGTGAAGAACTTTCCGTCATATTCGGCATAGCCTTCTTTGTGAAGCGTCAGCAGGCAGCGCCGTGCAGTGGCACGGTCGAGGCCTGTTCGCGCGGCCACATCGGTGATGGAGAGCCGGGGCGTCTCTGCCCCGAAGCACTCGATCACCCGCAACCCCTTAGCAAGCGAGGCGATGAAATCTGTCGGAGTGTTCGCCATGCGTACGTGTGTGTGCGCAATTTGAACAAAGATCAACATGTGAACATTTTTTCTGGATGTCCGTCCTGAGCCTTCGTAGAGCCCTGGGTAAGGAGGCGACGTTATGGACAAAACTATCCCGACACCGATCGAGGCCGTATCCGCTATCCGGGACGGTGCTACGGTCATGATCGGCGGTTTCGGCGGCTCCGGTGCGCCGATCGAGCTGATCCACGCCCTGATCGATCATGGGGCCAGGCATCTGACAGTCGTGAACAATAACGCTGGCAACGGTCATGTCGGCCTTGCCGCGCTTATCGAGCAGGGGCGGGTCGACAAGCTCGTTTGCTCGTTCCCGCGCTCGGCCGATCCCACGGTGTTCACCGAACGCTACCTGGCAGGCAAGATCGCGCTGGAGATTGTCCCTCAGGGCACTCTGGCCGAAAGGATCCGCGCCGGCGGAGCTGGGATCCCGGCCTTCTATACGCCAACTGGCTACGGCACCCAGATTGCTGAGGGCAAACACACCGAGACCTTTGAGGGTCGGCGCTACATACGCGAAAATTGGTTAAAGGCAGATTTCGCTCTCATAAAGGCCGAACTCGGCGACCCGCACGGCAACCTGACCTACCGAATGGCGGCGCGGAACTTCAATCCGATCATGGCGATGGCCGCGACAACTACAATTGCGCAGGTCACCAAGATTACCCCACTGGGCGGAATTGATCCCGAACATGTGGTCACACCGGGCATCTTCGTTGATCAGGTGATCGAGGTGGCGAACCCCGCGCAAGAAGAAGTGCTCAACCGCGAAGAGGCCGTGTACCCATGACCGATATCTCCGCTCAAAAGCTCTCCAACGCCCAGATCGCTTGGCGCGCCGCTCAGGACATTGAGGACGGTGCCTACGTGAACCTTGGCATCGGCTTTCCCGAAATGGTCGCTCGTTTCCAGCCCGAAGGCCGACAAGCAATCTTTCACACCGAAAACGGAGTTCTCGATTTTGGCAAGGCCCCTGACCCTGGCGATGAGGATTGGGATCTAATCAATGCAGGGAAAAAGGCCATTACCTTGAAGCCTGGGACCGCCTTCTTCCACCATGCCGACAGTTTCGCGATGGTCCGCGGCGGGCATCTCGACGTGGCGATCCTCGGGGCCTACGAGATCGCCCAGACCGGCGATTTAGCCAATTGGTCGACCGGCAAAGGCGGCGTGCCTGCCGTGGGCGGTGCGATGGACCTTGTTCAAAGCGCAAAGCGCGTGGCGGTGCTGACCGACCACGTCACCAAGAAGGGTGCGCCCAAGCTTGTCGAGGCCTGCAGCCTGCCGCTCACCGGGGTCGGATGCGTCACCCGGATATACACCTCGCTTGCGATCGTCGATGTCGTGGATCGACGCTTCGTTCTGCGCGAGAAAGTGCCCGAACTCACGTTCGAGGCGCTGCAATCCGTTACCGGCGCGACGCTGCATGTCGACGGCAACGTGGCCGACCTGATCTGCCCGGAGGAACTGGCATGACCGACGTATTTATCTGTGACTACATCCGCACCCCGATCGGCCGTTTCGGCGGTGCGCTTTCTTCGGTGCGCACTGACGATCTCGGCGCGATCCCGATCAAGGCGCTGATGGCGCGCAACGATATCGACTGGGCGCGCGTGGACGAGGTTTTCTATGGCTGCGCCAACCAGGCGGGTGAAGACAACCGCAACGTGGCACGCATGTCGGCGCTGCTGGCGGGAATTCCCGTTGAAGTGCCGGGCACTACGATGAACCGGCTTTGTGGCTCGGGCATGGATGCTGTGATAACCGCCGCGCGCGCCATTCGAGCAGGCGAAATCGACCTGGCCATTGCCGGAGGCGTCGAAAGCATGTCGCGCGCGCCTTTCGTAATGCCCAAGGCCGAAAGCGCCTTTTCGCGGGCCAATGCAGTTTATGACACGACCATAGGCTGGCGCTTCGTGAACCCGATGATGAAAGCGCAATACGGCGTAGACTCGATGCCGGAGACCGCTGAGAACGTAGCCGAGGATTTCGACATTTCGCGGGCTGACCAGGACGCATTCGCGCTTCGTTCGCAGGAAAAGGCAGCCCGCGCAATTGCCACAGGCCGCCTCGCGAAAGAAATCACGCCGGTTACTATCCCGCAACGCAAGCGCGATTCGATCGTTGTCGATACCGACGAGCATCCACGCCAGACCACGCTCGAGAAATTGGGCGCACTGCCAGCGCCCTTCCGCGAAGGCGGCAGCGTGACCGCGGGCAATGCCTCGGGCGTAAATGACGGGGCCGCAGCGTTGATCTTGGCGTCTGAGGCTGCCGTTAAGGAGCATGGGCTGACGCCGGTCGCCCGCGTGCTCGGCGGTGCCACGGCAGGCGTCGCCCCACGCATTATGGGCTTCGGCCCGGCCCCGGCCTCTAAAAAACTGATGCAACGGCTGGGCTTCAGTGAAGACGCCTTCTCGGTGATCGAGCTCAATGAAGCTTTCGCATCGCAGGGCCTTGCTACGCTTCGCGATCTTGGGATCGCGGATGATGACCCGCGGGTGAACCCCAATGGCGGGGCCATCGCCCTTGGCCATCCGTTGGGAATGTCGGGCGTGCGTATTACGGGGACCGCCATGCTGGACCTGAAGTCGGGTGAAAAGAGCTTGTCGACCATGTGTATCGGCGTTGGACAAGGCATTGCCATCGCCCTTGAGCGGGTATGATGCTTGAACTCATAGTGGTGCTCATATTGATCCAAGCCTACCGCATCTTTGCGCTGGCCTGTGACTCAGCTTGGGCGCTTCGCGTCCCCACAAGATCGCGGCACCCTGCGTACTGATCGACAATTCGAACTTCTGCGAACTTGCGGTTGCTGTGGCGAAAAGCTTGTTGAGTCTCACGTTAGTCGCCGGGCTCGCCACGGTCTTGGGGGTTCGTCGAAGTTCCGGTGGTGCTGCCCCTTGCCGTTTTCGCTGACCGTACCCGCAGAGGTTTCACATAGACACCGCTCGAATCTGACCTTCGCTGCACCACGCACGATTGACTGCATTGGGCCGAGAGTTTCCCCTGGGAAAAGGGCGGAGAGCCGACGTTCGCTGCAGTTGCGAACCAGCACCACAAAATTGTG
>CAYMGL010000016.1:0-20233 GCA_964389945.1 uncultured Actinomycetota bacterium | reverse complement strand
GCACCCCATCACCATCCACGTCCGAGAACACCGTGTCCCCGATCACACCCGCAGCGACGGCCGTGAGGGTCACCGTCTCGGCGTTGTCGGTCGGACCCACCTCGGTCTGGTCGAGGCTCGCCAGCGCTGCGGTGTTGACCACGTCGCCGGCAGTGGTTGGCACCACGCCGAGCTCGAGGGTCGCGCTCGCACCGCTCGCGAGTCCGCCCACCGTCCAGGTCCCGGTGACCGGGTCGTAGGCACCCTGCGACGGCGTCGCGGTGTCGAGCACCAACCCGCTGGGCAGCACGTCCTCGAGCCTGACGCCGGTGGCGTCCACGGCCCCCGGGTTGGTGACGGTGATCGTGAAGGTCGCCGGGTCGCCGACGCTGACCACGGTGGGGGCCACGCTCTTCGTCACCGTCAGGTCGACCTGCGGCTGGTAGCCGACGTCCACGGTCAGCACGCTGTCGGCGTCGTCGAGCAGCGTCACGTCCGCCGGGCTGTTGCCCGTCGTCAGCGCGTGGTCGGCGGGCACCGTGGCGGCCACCACGACCACCCGGTAGTCCCCGGCCGCGAGCCCGGTGAACAGGTAGGAGCCGTCGGCGGCGGTCGTGGTCGTGGCGACCAGCACGTCGTCGGCCGTGCCCAGCAGCCCGTCCGTCCCCGGCGCGTACAGCTCGAGGTCGACGCCACCGATGCCGGGCTCACCGGCGTCGAGGAAGCCGTTGCCGTCGTCGTCGCGGAAGACCGTGTCGCCGATCGAGCCGCCGGCGGTGACCTCCAGGTCCGCGCGTGCGACGTCGTTGCCCGCGGCAGGGTCCTCCTGGTCGACCGCCTCGAGGACGACCACGTTCGCCTGCGTCCCGGCGTGCAGGCCGATGACGGTGACGTCCATGGTCGCGGTCACACCCGGGGCCAGCCCGCCGACGTCCCAGTCGCCGTCGGCGAAGGCGCCCTGGCTCGTGAGGACCCCGATGACCTCGACGCCCGACGGGAAGAGGTCCTCGAGGACGACGCCGGTCGCCGTGATCGTGCCGCTGAGGTTGGTCACGGTGATCGAGAAGACGGCCTGCTCGCCGGCGGCGATCGTGGTCGGTGTGACGTCCTTGGTCACGGCGAGGTCGACCTGCGGCTGGTAGCCGACGTCGACGGTGAGGACCGTGTCGCTGTCGGTCGCGAGCGTCACCACGACCGGGTCGTTCGCCGTCGTCAGGGCGTGGTCGACCGGCACGGTCGCGTCGACCACGTCGACGAGGTAGTCACCGGCGAGCAGCCCGGTGAAGACGTACCCGCCGTCGCCACCCGTGGTGGTCGTGGCCAGGAGCACGTCGTCGGCCGTGCCCAGCACCCCGTCGGGGCCTGCCGCGTAGAGCTCGACCTCGACCCCGGCGATGCCCGGCTCACCCGCGTCCTGCACGCCGTCGCCGTCGTCGTCCTGCCAGACCCGATCACCGATCGAGCCGTCCGCCGTCACCACCAGCGACGCCGCGTCGGCATCGTTCGTCGCGTCCGGGTCGAACTGGTCGACGGCGGTGATCGAGGCGGTGTTGTCGAACGTCCCGGCCGCCGTCGTCGACACCTCCAGGTCCAGCGTGGCGCTCCCACCGACCGGGAGTCCGCCGACCGTCCACTCCCCGGTCGTCTCGTCGAACGCACCCTGCGACGCGGTGGCCGCGAGCAGGTCGACACCGAGCGGGATCGCGTCCGTGACGACCACCCCGGTCGCCGGGAGGTCGGCCGAGCCGTTGGTCACCGTGACGGTGAACGTCGCCGGGGCGCCGACGGTGATCGGTGTCGGGCTGACCGTCTTGGTCAGGCGCAGGTCGATCCGGGGCTGGTAGCCCACGTCGACGGTCAGGTCGGTGTCGGCGTCGCCGGCCAGGGTCACGTCGGTCGGGTCGTTGGCGGTCGTGAGGACGAGTCCGGCGGGCACCGTCGTGTCGACCACGGCCACGCGGTAGTCACCGGCGAGGAGCCCGGTGAAGAGGTAGGTCCCCGTGCCGTCGGTCGTCGTCGTGGCCAGCAGCACGTCGTCCGCCGTCCCGAGGACGCCGTCCACGCCCGGCCCGTACAGCTCGACCTCGACCCCGGCGATGCCGGGCTCCCCGGCGCCCTGCACGCCGTCGCCGTCGTCGTCGCGGAAGATGCTGTCACCGATCGAGCCGTCGGCGACGACGATCGCCGTGGCGGCCGCGCTGTCGTTGTCGGGGTCGGTGTCGGCCTGGTCGACCGCCGTCAGCGTGGCGGTGTTCTCGTAGCTGCCTGCACTGGCCGCCGTGGCCACGACCTGGAGGGTCGCCGTGGCGCCTGCCGGGAGGCTGGCGATCGTCCAGGTCGTCCCGTCGTAGGTGCCGACCGTGGCACTGCTGCTGACCTCGTCGAGGCCGGACGGCAGCTCGTCGGTCAGCTCGACGCCCGTCGCCGCGAGGACGTCCGACGTGTTGCTGACGGTGATCGAGAAGGTGATCGCCTCGCCGGGTGCGACGTCGGCCGGCGACACGACCTTGTCGACGACCAGGTCGAGCTGTGGCTGGTAGCCGAAGTCGACGGTGTCGACCGTCTCGCCGGCGATCACGGTGGCGGTGGCCGGGTCCGTGCCCGCGGTCAGCACGTAGCCGGCCGGCACGGTCGCGTCGACGACGTCGACGCGGTACGAGTCGGCAGCCAGGCGGTCGAAGCGGTAGCTGCCGTCGGCAGCGGTCGTCGTGGTCGCGAGCACGACGTCATCGGCGGTGCCCAGCGCCCGGTCGGGCCCTGCACCGACCAGCTGGACGTCCACACCGGCCAGGCCCGGCTCACCCGGGCCCTGGACGCCGTCGCCGTCGGTGTCGACGAAGACGGTGTCACCGATCGAGGCCGGCGCCGGGACCGTCAGGACCGCGCTGTCGTTGTCGTCGGTCGGGTCCGGGTCGACCTGGTCGAGGCCCGTGACGGCGGCGTTGTTGGTCAGCGTCCCGCTGTCGTCCACGCGGACCGTCAGCGTCAGGGTCGCCGTGGTGTCGGCCGCCAGCGCCCCCACCGTCCACACGCCGGTGCCGGGGTCGTAGGCGCCCTGCGACGCGGCGCTGGACTGCAGCACGAGACCGGCGGGCAGCAGGTCGGTGACCGCGACACCGGTGGCGTCGTCCGGGCCGCCGTTGGTCACGTCGACCGTGAACGTGACGACGTCGTCGAGGTTCGGGGTCGCGTCGTCGACCGACTTCACGACGGCGAGGTCGGCCTCGGCCGGGACCGTGACGGTCGACGTCGCCCGGTCGTCCTCGCCGGCCGCGCCGTTGCCCGGCACCGAGTTGGGGTCGTACAGCGCCGAGGCGGTCACCTCGGCGACGTTCGTGATCGTCCCGCTCCGCGTGACCGTGGCCACGATGGTCAGCATCTCGGTCGCGCCGGTGGCGAGGGACCCGACGGTCCACACGCCGGTGTCGGCGTCGTACGTCCCGACGGAGGGGCTCGCACCGTCGAGGCTGAGTCCTGCGGGGAGCTGGTCGGTGACCTCGACGCCCGTGGTCGAGTCCGGGCCGGTGTTGGTCACCGTCACCATCCAGGTGACCGTGTCACCGATCGCGGCCTCGGTGTCGTCCACCGCCTTGGCCAGACGCAGGTCGGCGACCTGCACGTCCACGGTTGCGCTGTCGGTGTCGTTGGTCGGGTCGGTGTCGTTGACGTCGCTGGAGGCGATCGTGGCGGTGTTGGTGAGCGTCCCCGTCGTCGTCACGAGCGCCGTCACCGTCAGGGTCACGGTCTCGCCCACGGGCACCAGACCGATGTCCCACACGCCGGTGCCGAGGGTGTAGGTGCCCTGCGTGGTCGTGAACGACTGGACCTCGAGCCCTGCCTCGGCGGTGTCGAGGGCGGCGACGGTGCCGGCGTCGTCGGGCCCGAGGTTGGTGACCTGCACCGTGAACGTGACGAGGTCACCGACGGTCGGGGTCGGGTTGTCGACCGTCGTGGTCACGGCGAGGTCGGCCGTCGCGGCGTTCAGCACCGCGTTGTCGCGGTCGTCCTCACCGGGGCTGCCGTTCCCGGGCACCGAGTCCGGGTCGTACTGGTCGGACGTGGCGACCTCGGCGACGTTCACCGTCGTCGTGGTCACCAGCGCGTACGTGGTGCTGATCGTCAGGACGGCGCTCGCGCCCGCGGCGAGCGTCCCGATGGTCCACAGGCCCGTGCTGTCGTCGTAGGCACCGAGGGTCGCGCTGGAACCCGTGAACGTGAGGTTGCCCGGCAGCGGGTCGCTCACCGTGACACCGGTGGCGTCGTCGGGCCCGCTGTTGGTGACGACGACGGTGAACGTGACCGCCTCGCCGTCGGACGGGGTCGAGGTCGAGGCCGACTTGTCCACCGAGAGGTCGGCGGCGTCGGGCGCGTCGACGCCAGCGGTGGCGCTGTCGTTGCTGCCGTCGACGTCGGCCTGGTCCACCGCGAGCACGCTCGCCGTGTTCTCGACCGGGTCCGTTGTGCTGACGAGCGCGGTGATCGTGAGGGTCGCGCCGTCCGAGGACGGCAGCGTGCCGACGAGCCAGGTGCCCGTCGTCTCGTCGTAGGCGCCCCGGGAGCCCGTGGCGCCGACGAACGTCAGCCCGGCCGGCAGGACGTCCGCGATGCGGACGCCGGTCGCGGTGTCGGGCCCGAGGTTGTCGACGCTGACCGTGAACGTGACGGTGTCGCGGTAGTCGGGCGTGGCGTCGCTGACGACCTTGGTCACCGCGAGGTCGACCTGCTGCGGCGTCACGGTCGCCTGGGCGCGGTCGTCCTCGACCGGGTCGTCGTTGTCCGGCGTCGAGTCGTCGTCGAACTGGTCGCTCGCCGTCACCTCTGCGACGTTGGTGGAGGTGCTCGTGTCGGCGACGACCGCGCTCAGCTGGAGCGTCGCCACCCCACCGGTGGCGAGCGTGCCGATCGTCCACACGCCGGTCGTCTCGTCGTAGGTGCCGCGGCTCGGGAGGTCGCTGCTGTAGGTCAGACCGGTCGGGAGCGCGTCGGTGACCTCGACGCCGGTCGCCGCGTCCGGGCCGGTGTTGGTGACCGTCACCGTGAACGTGACCGTGTCGCCGACGTTGGGCGCAGCGACGTCGACCGTCTTCGCCACGGCGAGGTCCGCGACCAACGGTGTGACGTCCACGCTGGCCTGGTCGTCCTCGGCCTCGACGCCGTTGGCCGGTGTCGAGTCGGGGTCGAACTGGTCGACCGCGACCACCTCGGCCGTGTTCGTCGTCGTCCCGGGCGCGTCCACGGTGGCCCGCAGCCGGAGGGTCGCCGTGGCGCTGGCGGCCAGCGTGCCGATGGACCAGGTGCCCGTCGCCGCCGTGTAGGTCCCCTGGGTCAACGACGCCGAGACGTACGTGGTCCCGTCAGGCACGGCGTCGCCGACGACGAGCCCCGTCGCCGCGTCGGGGCCGTCGTTGGTGATGGTCACCGTGTAGACGACCTGCTGCCCGGCGAGCGGCGTCGGGTCGTCGACGGTCTTCTCGATCCGGAGGTCGGCCCGCTGCGGCACCACGGCCACGCTGGCACTGTCGTTGGCGCCGTCGGGGTCGTACGTGCTGCTGTCGACCGTGGCGGTGTTGGTGAAGGCACCGGCGGCCGTGACGGTGGCCTCGAGCGTCAGGGTCTCGGTTGCAGCGGCCCCCACCGTGCCCACCGACCAGACCCCGGTCCCCGGGTCGTAGCTCCCCTGTGTCGCCGAGCTGCCGGCGTACGTGAGACCGGCCGGCAGGACGTCCTCGACCGTCACGCCGGCAGCCGGGTCCGGACCGTCGTTGGTGACGTCGATCGTGAAGCTGACGACGTCACCCACGTTCGGTGCTGTCGAGTCGACGACCTTGCTGACCGCGAGGTCCGCCTGCGGCGGTGTGATGCTGGCGTCGTCCTGGTCGTCCTCGGCGCCGTCGCCGTTCCCCGGCGTCGAGTCGGGGTCGAACTGGTCGACGGCCGACACCTCGGCGGTGTTGGTGGTCGTCCCGGGGGCGTCGACCGTCACGAGCAGGTCGAGCGTGACGCTCACGCCGACGTCGAGGTCACCGATGCTCCAGACCCCCGTGCCGGCGTCGTAGGAGCCCTGGCTCGCCGTCGCCGTGACCAGTGTCACGCCCGGCGGGAGGACGTCGTCCACGCCGACGCCGGTGGCCGTGTCGCCGGCCGTGTTGGCGACCGTGATCGTGAAGGTCGCCGTGTCGCCGACGTCCGGACCGGTGGGGAGCACGTCCTTGGTCAGCTCCAGGTCGGCGACCTGTGGCTCGACGGCCGCCGTGGCCCGGTCGTCCTCGCCGAAGACGCCGTTGCCGGGGACCGAGTCCCGGTCGACCTGGTCCGCCGCGGTCACCTCGGCCACGTTGACCGCCGTGCCGGCCTCGTCGACGGAGGCATCGACCTCCAGCGTGGTGCTGGTGCCGTTCGCGAGGGCGTCGACGGTCCAGGTGCCGGTGGCCGCGTCGAACGTGCCGGTGGCCGGCCGTGCCGCCACGAACGTCAGGCCCGACGGCAGCGTGTCCGTGACCTCGATGCCGGTCGCGGTGTCCGGACCGTCGTTGGTCAGCGTGACCGTGAACGTGACGACCTGGCCGGCGGTCGGCATCGTGTCGTCGACGACCTTGCCCAGCCGGAGGTCGATCGTCGGTGCGACCGTCACCTCGCTGCTGGCCTGGTCGTCCTCGACCGCGAACCCGTTGTCCGGCACCGAGTCGGGGTCGTACTGGTCGACAGCGGTCACCTCGGCGGTGTTCGTCGTCGTCCCGGTGACGTCCACCGTCACGCGCAGGGTCAGCACCGCGTTGGCCCCGTCGGCCAGGCTCGGCACCGTCCACGCCCCGGTTGCGCTGTCGTAGCCGCCCGCCGTCGTGGTCGCGCTCACGAGCGTCGTCCCGGGCGGGAGCTGGTCGGTGACCTCGATGTTGGTCGCCGTGTCCGGTCCCGTGTTCGTCAGCGTGACGGTCCACGTCACGGCGTCGCCGAGCGACGGGGCGTCGTCGTCCACGACCTTCGTCAGCGCGAGGTCGGCCACCTGCGGCGTGATCGTGACCTCGGCCTGGTCGTCCTCGGCGAGGACGTCGTTGTCCGGCGTCGAGTCGGGGTCGAACGTGTCGCTCGCCGTGACCTCGGCCGAGCTCGTGGCCGGCGCGGGTGCGGTGACGACCGCCGTGACCGTCAGGGTCTCGACGGCCCCGGCCGCCATGTCGCCGACCGTCCACACCCCGGTCGCCGGGTCGTACGTCGTGGCGCCGCTGGTCGTGACCGACACGAACGTGGTGCCCGACGGCAGCTGGTCGGTGACCTCGACGCCGGTGGCGTCGTCCGGGCCGTCGTTGCGCAGCACGACCGTGAAGGTGATCGTGTCGCCGACGTTGGGCGTGGTGTCGTCGACGGACTTGGTCAGCGAGAGGTCGGCGCGGCGCGGCGTGACGTCGACGCTCGCGGTGTCGTTGCCGAGGTCGGGGTCGAACTGGTCGCTGCTGTCGATCGTCGCGGTGTTCGTGACCGCGGTGCTCGAGTCCACCGTCACGAGCACGGTGATGGAGGTCGAGGCCCCGGCCGCGAGGGACCCCACCGTCCACAGGCCCGTCGCCGGGTCGTAGGCACCACCGCTGTCGTCGCTGACGTGCGTGTGCCCCGACGGCAGGTCGTCCGCGACGACGACGCCGGTGGCCGCGTCCGGGCCGTCGTTGGTGAGCGTGATCGTGTAGGCGATCGTGGCACCGACGTCCGGCGTCGCGACGTCGACCGTCTTCGCCAGCGACAGGTCCGCCTCCTGGGCCGTGACGGTCGCCACGGCGCGGTCGTCCTCGCCGACGTCGCCGTTGCCCGGCGACGAGTCGGGGTCGGAGGTGGCCGCGTCCGTCACCTCGGCGACGTTCGTCAGGGCGCCGTTGGTCGTGACCCGGGCCTCGATCGTGAGGGTCTGCGTCGCCCCGCTGGCGATCGCGCCGACGTCCCATGTCCCGGTCGCCGCCGTCCAGGTCCCGGCCGACGGCGTCGCGTCGAGGAGGAGCAGGCCTGCAGGGAGCGTGTCGGTGACGACGACCCCCGTCGCCGCGTCCGGACCGGCGTTGTCCAGTTCGACGGTGAAGGTGACGACGTCGCCGACGTTCGGCGTCTCGTCGTCCACCGTCTTGGTCAGCGAGAGGTCTGCCCGGCGCGGCGTGACGCTCGCCGTGTCACGGTCGTCCTCGCCGTCGTCCCCGCTGTCGGGTGTCGAGTCCCGGTCCACCTCGCCGGCGGCGACCACCTCGGCCACGTTGAGCGCGGCGTCCGCCGACGTGACCGCTGCGGTGACGGTCAACGTCGCGGAGCCTCCCTGCGGGAGCGGGCCGATGTCCCAGATGCCCGTCGCCGGGACATAGCTCCCCTGGAACGCGGTGTGGGTGATGTAGGTGAGCGTCGGCGGCAGCGTGTCGGCCACCACGACGCCCGTCGCAGCATCGGGGCCGTCGTTGGTCACCACGACCGTGAACGTGACCTCGTCGCCGACGTCGGGCCGGGCCTCGTCGACGGACTTGTCGACCGCGAGGTCGATCGTGCGGGGGACGTCGACGCTGGCCGTGTCCTGGTCGTCCTCCGCGAGGACGTCGTTGGCCGGCGTCGAGTCGACGTCGTACTGGTCGAGCGCCGTGACCTCGGCGGTGTTCGTCGTCGTCCCGGTCGCCGCGATGGTGCCGACGACCGTCAGGGTGGCGGTCCCGCCGGCGCCGACGAGGTCGCCGACGCTCCACACGTCGCCGTCGTGGGTGCCCTGCGAGGGTGTGACCACGACGTCGGCCAGCGTCGGCGGCACCGCGTCGGTGACCTCGACGCCCGTGGCGGTGTCCTCGCCCACGTTGGTCAGCTCGACCGTGAAGGTGACCGTGTCGCCGAACGCCGGCGTCGTCGGGGTGACGGTCTTGACGAGCTCGAGGTCGACGCGCTGCGGCGACACGGTGACGCTGGCCTGGTCGTCCGCCGCCGCGTCGCCGTCGCCGGGCGTCGAGTCCGGGTCGAACTGGTCGGAGGCCGCGACCTGCGCGGTGTTGACCACGTCGGCACCGCCGACGGCGTCGGTGACCAGCACGGTGATGGTCAGGGCCGCTGTTGCCCCGTCGACCAGCGAACCGATGGTCCACACGCCGGTGGCGGCGTCGTACGACCCGGCGGTCGCGCTGCTCGAGACGAACGCCAGGCCCAGTGGCAGCTGGTCGGTCACGGCGACGTCGGTGGCCGTGTCCGGGCCGTCGTTGGTCACGACGACGGTGAAGGTGATCGTGTCGCCGACGTTCGGCTCGACGTCGTCCACGGTCTTGGTCAACGACAGGTCGGCCTCGAGGGCGGCGACCGCGGCGCTGTCCTGGTCGTCCTCGCCGGCCAGCCCGTTGCCCGGGGAGGAGTCCGGATCGACCTGGTCAGCGGCCGTCACCTGAGCACTGTTGGTCAGCGCACCGCTCGCGACCACGGTCGCGGTGATCGTGAGCGTCTCGGTGGTCCCGTCCACCACGGTCCCGACGCCCCACACGCCCGTCCCGGGGTCGTAGCTGCCTGCCGTCGTGGTGTGGCTGTCGTAGGCGAGGCCGTCCGGCAACTGGTCGGTGACGGCCACGCCCGTCGCGTCGTCGGGGCCGTCGTTGGCCACGACGACCGTGAACACGACCGTGTCACCGACGGTGGCGGTGGGGAGGTCGACGTCCTTGGTCAGCGACAGGTCTGCGGTGCTCGGGGTCGTGACGAGCGCCGTCGCAAGGTCGTCCTCGGCAGGGTCGGCGTTGTCCGCCACCGAGTCGACGTCGACCTGGTCCTGGGCGCTCACCTCCGCGACGTTCTCGATCGCGCCGGTCGCGTCGACCCGGGCCTGCAGCTGCAGCGTGGCCGTGGTGTCCGCCGCGAGGTCGCCGACGGTCCAGGTGCCGGTCACGGGGGCGTAGGCGCCGCCGGCGTCGTCGCCGACGTACGTCAGACCCGGAGGCAGCAGGTCCGTGACGGCGACCCCGGTCGCGTCGTCGGGACCGCGGTTCCGGACCTCGATGGTGAAGGTCACGACGTCGAGGTGGGCGGGCGTCTCGTCGTCGACGGACTTGGTCAGCTCGAGGTCGACCGTCGGGGGCACGGTGGCCGTCACGCTGTCCTGGTCGTCCTCGGCGTCGTCGTCGTTGCCGGCCACGCTGTCGGGGTCTGCCTGGTCGACCGACGTCACCTCGGCGCTGTTGGTGATGCTGCCCGTGACGTCGACGGTGGCGTCCAGCTCGAGCGTGACGCTGGCGCCACTGGCGAGCGACGCGACCTCCCACTCCCCCGTGAGGGGGTCGTACGTCCCGTCGCCCGGCCGCGCGGCCAGGTACGTCGTGCCGGTCGGCAACAGGTCGGTCACCACGACCGTCGTGGCCGCGTCAGGGCCTGCGTTGGTCAGCGTGAGCGTCCAGGTGACCGTGTCACCGAGCGCCGGTGTCGGGTCGCTGACGTCCTTGACCAGTCCGAGGTCGGCCCGTTGCGGCGTGACGAGCTGGGTGTCGAGGTCGTCCGGACCGGCGTCGTCCCCGGGGGTCGAGTCGGGGTCGAACTGGTCGGCGGCGGCCACCTGGGCGGTGTTGGTCACGGGCAACTGCGTCGTGACGGTGGCGGCGAGCTCGAGCGTGGCGTCGCCGGCCGCGGCGATCGTGCCGACGTCCCAGATGCCCGACGCGGCGTCGTAGGTGCCCTGGCTGGTCGTGGCGCTGTCGAACGCCAGGCCGGCTGGCAGCAGGTCGCGGACCGCGACGCCCGTGGCCTCGTCGGGGCCGCCGTTGGCGACGACGACCGTGAAGGTGACGACGTCGCCCACGTTCGGCGTCGCGTCGTCCACCGACTTCTCGACGCTGAGGTCGGCCTGCTGGGCGTTCAGCTGACTCGTCGCGCGATCGTCCTCACCGACCGCGCCGTTGCCGGGGGTCGAGTCCTGGTCGAACTGGTCGGACGCCGTCACCTCGGCGGTGTTGGACTGCGGGCCGGTGGCGTCGACGGTCGCCGTCACGGTCAGCGTGGTGCTCGCCCCCGCGGCCAGCGTCGGCACCGTCCAGGTGTCGGTCGTCTCGTCGTAGTTGCCGGTCGCAGCGGTGGCCCCGGTGAAGCCCAGCCCGGCACTGAGCGTGTCGGTGACGATGACCCCGGTGGCTGCGTCGGGGCCGTCGTTGGTCAACGTCACGAGGAACGTGACCTCGTCGCCGACGTTGGGGGCCGTGTCGTCGACCGTCTTGCTGACCCGGAGGTCGGCAGCCGGTCGCACGGTGAGGACCGCCGTGTCCTGGTCGTCCTCGGCGGGCTCGTTGTTGCCGGCGGCGGAGTCGGGATCGGCCTGGTCGACCAGCGCGACCTGTGCCGTGTTCGTGAGCGTGCCGCTGGCGGTGACGGCGGCGGTCAGCAGGAGCGTGGTGCTGCCGCCACTCGGCAGCGTCCCGACCGTCCAGATCCCGGTCAGCGGGTCGTACGCCCCGCCGGTGTCGTCGGTGACGTGGAGGAGACCAGCGGGCAGCGCATCGACGACCTGGACCCCGGTGGCGGCGTCGGGACCGGCGTTCTCGAGCCGGATCGTGAAGGTGACCTCGTCACCGACGTCGGGGGAGGACACGTCGGCCGTCTTGGTCAGTGACAGGTCCGCCTGCTGCGGTGTGACGGGTGCGCTGTCCTGGTCGTCCTCCCCGGCGTCCGCGTTGTCCGGCGCGGAGTCCTGGTCGGGCTGGTCCTGCGCGACGACCTCGGCGGTGTTGGTGGCCGTGCCGAGCGCGTCGACGGTGGCGGTCAGCGTGAGAACTGCGGAGCCACCGGCGGCCAGCGGGTCGGTCAGGGTCCACAGCCCCGTGCCCGGGTCGTAGTCGCCGGCGCCCGACGCCGTGTGGCTGCCGTAGGTCAGGCCCTCCGGGAGGACGTCCTCGACCACGACGCCGGTCGCGGTGTCCGGGCCCTCGTTGGCCACCACGACGGTGAACGTCACGGCGTCGCCGACGTTCGGCCTCGCGACGTCGACCGACTTGGTGACCTCGAGGTCGACGGTGTCCGGCGCGTCGAACGAGGCGCTCGCCCGGTCGTCCTCGGCAGGCTCGCCGTTGTCGGGTGTCGAGTCGTTGTCCGCCTGGTCGGCGGCCGTGACCTCGGCGGTGTTGGTGACCGGGGCGGTGGTGTCCACGCGCGCGGTGATGGTGAGGCTCGTCGAGGCGCCGGGCGCGAGGCTGTCGACGGCCCAGGTGGGCGCGCTCCAGGTGCCGGTCTCCGGCGTGACGACGACCGCACCGAGGCCGGTCGGCAGGACGTCCGTGACCTCGACGCCCGTGGCGGTGTCCGGCCCGTCGTTGGTCAGCGTGACCGTGAAGGTCACCGTGTCGCGGTAGGCCGGCGTCTCGTTGCTGACGACCTTGGTCAGGGACAGGTCGGCCGTGGCGGCGACGGCGACGGGCGCATCGTCCTGGTCGTCCTCCCCCGGGACACCGTTGCCCGGCGTCGAGTCCGGGTCGAACTCGTTGACGGCCGTCACCTCGGCGGTGTTGGTGAGGTCACCCGTGCGTTCGACGACACCGGTGATCGTCAGTGTCGCGGTGGCGCCGGCATCGAGGCTCGCCAGCGACCAGGTGGGCGCCGACCACGTGCCCGCGGACGGGGTCACGACGACGCTGCCGAGCTGTGTCGGCACCTCGTCGGTCAGCTCGATGCCGGTCGCGGCGTCCGGACCGTCGTTGGTCAGCGTGACGGTGTAGGAGATCGTGTCACCGACGGCCGGCGCGGCCGCGTCGACCTCCTTCAGCACCGAGAGGTCCGCGATGCGCGGCGTGACGTCCACGGCGGCCTGGTCGTCCTCCCCCTCGATGCCGTTCCCGGGGGTGGAGTCGGGATCGAACTGGTCGACCGCGGCGACCTCGGCGGTGTTCGTGCTCGCGGCGCTGTCGGTGACGGTGACCGTGATCTGGAGCGTCGCGACGTCTCCGCTGGAGAGGTCACCGACCGTCCAGATCCCACTCGTGCTGTCGTAGGTGCCCTGGGTCGCCGTGCTGCTCGTGAACGTGACGGCGAGCGGCAGCACGTCGGCCACCGCGATCCCCGTCCCGGTGTCGGGGCCGTCGTTGGTCACCGTGATCGTGTAGGTGACCTGGTCCCCGACCTGCGGTCGAGCCTGCGACACGGTCTTGGCCAGCTCGAGATCGACCGCACGGGAGGTGATCGTGCTGCTGGCCTGGTCGTCCTCCCCCGGGACGCCGTTGTTCGGGGTCGAGTCGCGGTCGACCTGGTCGTGCGCCACGACCTCGGCGGTGTTGGTGATCTCCCCGGTGCCGTCGACCACCGCGTCGACGAGCAGGGTGACCGACGCCCCGACCGCCAGCGTCGGCACCTCCCAGAGCGGGGCGGCCCACGTGGTGCCGGTGTTGGGCGTGACCACGACGTCGGTCAACCCGACCGGCAGCACGTCGCGCACGTCGATGTTCGTGGCCGGGTCCGGCCCGCGGTTGGTGAGCGTGATCGTGTAGCGGACCGGGTCGCCGACGCTGGCATCGGGATCGTCGACGGTCTTGGTCAGCTCGAGGTCGATGGTCGGCGGCACCGTGATGGCCGCGCTGTCCTGGTCGTCCTCGCCGGGCGCGCCGTTGTCCGGGGTCGAGTCCCCGTCGGCCTGGTCGACGGCCGTGACCTCGGCGGTGTTGGTGATCGTCCCGGTGTCGTCGACCGTGGCCACGATCCGCAGCGTCACGGCCTGGCCCGCGGCCAGGCTCGGGATCGTCCAGGCCGGCGCGCTCCACGACCCGGCGGAGGGCGTGACCGAGACGACCCCGAGTCCGCCGGGCAGGACGTCGGTGACCTCGATGTTGGTGGCCGTGTCCGGCCCACCGTTGGTGAGCGTCACGGTGAACGTGACGGTGTCCCCGAACGCGGGTGCCGGGTCGTCGACCGCCTTGGCCAGCGACAGGTCGACGCGCTGTGGCGTGACCGTCGCGACGGCCCGGTCGTCCTCGGCCGGGACGCCGTTGGCCGGCGTGGAGTCCCCGTCGAACTGGTCGACGGCGGTGACCTCGGCGACGTTCGTCTTGGCACCGAGCGTCTCGACGCTGGCGCTGATCGTCAGCACTGCGTCCGTCCCGGACGGGAGGGAGGCGATGCTCCACACCCCGGTCCCGGTGTCGTACGAACCGAGGGTGGCGCTGCTGCTCACCAGGTCGAGGCCGGCGGGCAGCGCATCGGTCACCTCGACGTCCGTCGCGGCGTCGGGACCGACGTTGGCGAGGGTCACCGTGAAGGTGACCGTGTCCCCGACGTTCGGCCGTGCCTCGTCGACGTCCTTCGTGACCGACAGGTCGGCGACCTGCGGCGTGAACGTCGCCGTGGCGGTGTTGTCGGCGGTGTCGGGGTCGAACTGCCGCGCCGTGGCCGTGGCCGTGTTGACCTTGGCCCCGGGCCCGTCGACCGAGACGGTGATGGTCAGCCGTGCGGTGGCACCGTTGGGCAACGACCCCAGGGACCACGCGCCCGTGCCGGCGTTGAACGTGCCCTGCGTCGTGGTGTGTCGCAGGTAGGTCACGCCGCCGGGCAGGGTGTCGACGAGCTGGACGTTGGTCGCGCCGTCCGGCCCGTCGTTCGTCACGTCGACCGTGTAGGTGACCTCGTCGCCGACGTTGGGCGTCGTGTCGCTGACGCTCTTGGCCACGGTCAGGTCGGCCTGCGCGGGCGTGACGGTGGCCGAGGCCTGGTCGTCCTCACCCGGCGCGTCGTTGCCGGGCGTGGAGTCGGGGTCGGCGACGTCGCTGGCCGCGACCTGTGCGGTGTTGGTCGAGGGCGAGGCGCTGTCGACGCGGGCCGTCAGGGTCAGCGTCGCCGACCCACCGCTGTCGATCGTGCCGACGTTCCACAGCCCGGTGGACTCGTCGAACACCCCCTGCGAGGCGATCGACCCGAGCAGGGTCAACCCCGTGGGGAAGGTGTCGACCACCCGCACGCCCGTGGCGCTCGCGGGCCCGGCGTTGCTCACGCTGACGGTGAACGTCACGGTGCTGCCCACGTTGGCCGCGGCGTTGCTGACGGTCTTGGTCAGCGAGAGGTCGGCCTCCTCGCGGTAACCGAAGTCGGCGGTGTTGACGTCGTCGCCGGAGGCCACCGTCACCACGAACGGCTCGTTGCCCGTCGTGAGCACGTACCCGGTCGGCAGCGTCGACTCGACGACGTCGACGTAGTAGCTGCCGGCCGCCAGACGCGTGAAGTCGTAGCTCCCGCCCGTCCCGGTGACCCGGGTGGCGAGGAGCACGTCGTCCCCGCCGCCGGGGACGCCGTCCGGTCCCGGGTCGTAGAGCCGGACCGTGACCCCCACGAGACCCGTCTCCCCTGCGTCCTGGGCGCCGTCACCGTCGACGTCCTCGAAGACGCGATCACCGATCGTCGCGCCGACCGGGTCGCTCACGGTGTCCGTCACCGGGTTGAGCTGCTGGTCCGAGGTCGCGCTGACGGTGTTGTCGATGCTGGTGGCGCCGACCGGGTCGTTCACGGTCACCCGGAACGTCGCCGTCACCGACTGGCCGGGTCGCAGCAACGTGTTGCTGGTCAGGGGCTGCCCGAGGCTGGGGTCGCCCCCGGCCACGGTCTCGTTCCCGGACTGTGCGAGGTCGATCCGGACGTCGTCGACCCAGAACTCGCCCCCGACCCGGCTGGCGAAGTTGAAGCGCAGCTTCATGTTGTTGGTCAGGGCGATCGGGATCGGCGCGCTCCCGGTCAGGTACGACGGGTCGGTCACCGACGTGCTGCTCGTGTAGGTCGTCAGCGGTGTCCACGTCGAGCCGCCGTTGTTGCTGATCCCGACGGTGAACGTGCCGCGGTAGCTGTTGCGGCGGTACTCCCAGTTGACGACACCGGAGCTGAACGAGCTCGCGTCGAAGGCGCGCTCGAGCCACTTCGGCGACTGCCGGAACCGGACCGCGTAGAGCTCGTCGGGGTCGGGCGTGTTGTCGTTGCGGACGTCGATGTCGCCGCTGCCGGCGTCGTTGTTGTCGGCGACCTCCACCCAGGGGCCGCTGAAGTTCCGCGTCCCGTCGTTCTGCGTGTAGTCGTCGTCGACCGAGAAGTCGTCGGCGAGGGTCGCCGTGCCGTTGCGGGGTCGCGTGACCTGGCTCGACCCGCTGACGTACGTCGTCCCCGCGGGGACGGCGTCCGTGATGGTCACGCCCGTCTGGTCGACGTTGGACGTGTTGGTGACCGTCATCGTGTACGTGATCACGTCGCCCGGGGCCACGGGCCCCGTCACGTCGGAGACCTTGTCCACCGCGAGCTCGGGCGGGAACGCGAAGCCGAAGTCGTTGTCGGGGTCGTTGGCCCCCGCCGTCGGGATCGGCGCGGCCTGCTCGCCCGGCGTGGTGAGGAACGCACGGGCGGGCAGCGTGGTCCCGTCGACGACGACCAGGTAGCTGTCGACGACGTACGTGGTCCAGGCATAGTCGCCGTTGGCGTCCGTGACGGTCTGGTCGACGAGCGTGTCACCGGCGTCCAGGACACCGTCGCCGTTCTGGTCGACGTACAGCCGCAGCTTCACCCCGGCCTGGCCGGCCTCACCGGCGTCCTGTGTGCCGTCCTCGTCGATGTCGCTGTAGACCGTGCCGCTGATCGACGACGGCTGCCCCCCACCGGTGAGACAGGTGAGCGCCTCGTAGTCGGTCCCGATCCCGAACGGGTAGCCGGGACCCGGCCCGTAGGTCGTGTCGACCTTCCCCGTGGTCGTGTTGATGCGGTAGAACCGGTTCGCCGTCGTCGCGCCGGCCGCGCCGGTCGAGCCGTACAGCGTCCCGTCGTTGGCGAACGACAGGCCCTCCATGTCGATCACGTTGAGCGGCGGGTTGATCTCCGTGGCCGCGCCGGTGAGCTTGTTGATCCGCACCAGCCGGTCGTCGGCCCCGCCCGTGTTCGCGACGCCGTACATGGTGCCGGTGGTGGGATCGACGGCGACGTCGTCGATGTCGCCCAGCGTCCCCGTCACGGCGACGTAGTCGATGCCGGTGCCGAACGTGTCGCGTACGACCGTGCCGGTCCTCGGGTCGATGCGGAACAGCACGTCCGCCGTCGCCCGTCGGTCGACGGCCCACAACCGCCCGGTCATGGCGTCGAAGTCGAGGCTGTCGACGTCCGCGATCGTGATCGTGCCCAGCGTCGGGTTGCGCGCGGTCCCGATCGCGGCGGCGATCTGGGTGAACGCGCCGGTGTTGCGGTCCAGGTAGCCGAAGCGGGCGGCGTCGGTGGCGTAGACGACGATGCCGCGCGGCTCCACGGCGATCGCCTCCACGTCGGCGGTGCCGGTGTCCCCGACACTCGTGACGGCGCCGGTCGTCCGGTTGATCCTGACCAGGCGGTCGCCACCGTTGGGCCCGGCGTCGGCGACCGCCCAGCACTCGTTGCTGGGCGGCGCTGGCAGCGTCACCGCGACCGGTGCCGTGTCAGACGTCGACTCGCTGCGGGACGCGAACGTCGAGTCGCTCCACGTGCTGGTGAAGGAGTTCAGGTAGGTGCCGGGATCGAGCAGCATCGACACCTTCGCGCGGAAGGTGAACGACGTCGACGCACCTGCTGCGAGGTTGGGCAGCGACCATCGCCAGGTGTTGTCCGGCAACGCCGTCGGCGCGGGAGCCCCGACGGTCGAGCCGGGGACGAACGTGAGGCCGGTCGGCAGCCGGTCGGCGACGGTCAGGTTGCTGGCGGCACCCGTCCCGGTGTTGCGGAGGTTGATGGTGTAGGTCACCTCGTCGCCGACGTTGGCCGTGCCGGGCGACACCGTCTTGCTCTGCTCGATCAGCGCGATCTGCTGCAGATGGGTGACCGCGATGCTCTTCGTCGTGATCTGCTTGCCCGGGTTCCACGGGTCGTCGACCGAGATGTCGGCCGTGTTCTGGATGACGTCGCCGCCGGCACCGCTGATGTTCACCCGCACCGTGAACTCGCGCAGCTCACCGGGTGCGAGGGTGAACGTCGGCCAGGTGATCACGCCCCCCGAGTGCGTGCCCCCACCCGTGGCGCTGACGAAGCTGACGCCCGCCGGCAGCGTGTCGGTGATGCGGACGTTCGCCATCGGGCGCGACGACGTGTTGATCGTGCGGATCTTGTAGTCGATCACCGGCGTCGCCGACTTGTTGACGAGGGCGGGGCCCTCCTTCACGAAGCCGAGGCAGCTGTAGCCGGCAGCGGGCACGGGCTCGTGGTACCGCCACGCGCTGTCCTTGCCGCCGTCGATCTCGGCCGCGTCGCCGCCGAAGACCTCCGAGTCGAGCAGGAGGCAGTCGGTCGTCGAGACGTCGTCGATCCGCAGCGACAGCTTCGCGTACTCGACGTCGCCGACGTAGAGGCCGCCCACGGCCCAGCGGACGGCGTTGGTGCCCTGCACGACGTCGTCGCCACCACCGGGCACCCCGTTCGCGCCGTAGTCGATGGTCGTGGACGGCAGCGGGTTGCTCTGGCTCAGCGACCGGCCTGCCGTGGTCGTCTGCCAGGCCTGGTTGGTGGCGAAGGCGGCAGCGGGGCCGAACCCGATGCGGTTGCCCCCCTTGTCGTAGCTGATGCGGTTCCACGGGCCGGTGCTGCGCGTGTAGTCCTGCTTGTAGAAGGTGTCGGGACCCGCCACGGGCGAGCCGACGAGGTAGGGCGTGTTCGCCCGCCCGCTGCCCGTGTACTCGCCACCTGCCGAGGCGAGGTCGGGCTTCGTGGCGCCCGGGTTGTGGTCACCGGGCTTGGTCCCGAAGGCCCGCGTCATCAGCGCGTCCCACCGGTTGTGGGTCCGGCACTCGGCGGCCCCGAGGATCGAGGTCAGCTGGCCACAGCCGGTCGGGGCGATCCACGAGCCGTTGGTCAGCTTGATCGTCGTTGACTCGAGCGGGGCACCGTCACCCCGGGTCGTGTCGACGAACTTCTGGGTCCGGGCGTCGGTCGAGTAGAAGATGCCGGTGTCGGCGTAGAACTGGGCGAGCGACCCTTGGGCGTACCCGGCGAACGGGCCGAGGAACGTGTTGGTGTTCGGCGTGAGGATCGTCGCGGGTGGCGCGATCGGCACCTCCGAGAAGTTGCCGCTGCCGTCGGGCTTGACGACCGATGCGCCCACGACCGTCGTGCCGGGCGGCACGTAGGCGGTCACCCAGCCGTTGGGCCCCACGTCGGCCCCGTTCGGGATCGGCGTGAACTGGATGATGAAGTCCAGGACGTCCCCCGGGTCGGGGCCCGGGTTGCCGGCAGCCGCCTTGGACGCGAGGAAGGCCTGGGAGTCGGGCGACAGGTTGGCGCTCATCTCGACCTGGCCCACCGAGTGGGCCAGTGCCGGCTCGGGCGTGGCGAGCAGCAGGCCGCCGGTCACCGCCGGGATGACGAGGAGGCGCAGCAGCATGACGACGACGGTCGTCGCCGAGACGCTCCGGACGGTCGTCCCGTGGCGTCGGGGCTCGGCGGCCCCGTGTGCCCGTTCCTTCGCCACGCGGCGGCGACGGGGCAGCACGCCCCGACCCCGTCGCCGCTCAGTCCCCAGTTTCTTCACCCTCGACTTGAACTTGAAGGTCGGTCACTCGACCGTGAAGTTCTCCGTGTGCAGGAGCTCGTCGTTGAGGAGGACCTCGACGCGGTAGGCGCCCGGCTCCTCGGTGTAGGACGCACCCAGTGCCACGTTGTGGTTCTCGACCGGCTGCGGCAGCCGCCACGAGGACTGGAACACCTCGGTCCCGTCGCGGTACCACCGGACGAAGAGCGCGTCCTGGCCGGGCGACTCCCCGGTGTACGTGAACTGCACCCAGAGCCGTGCCCCCTCACCGGCCTCGTAGCTCTCGCGCTCGGTCGTGGGCAGGCCCGTGGCGGGATCGATCCCACCCTCGACGTCGGTGAGCTGCACCCCCGTCAGCGAGATCCCGTCGACCGTCGTGGTCGGGTCGTCGCCGCCCGTCTCCCCGCGGGCCAGCAGACCGGCCGCGACGGCGACTGCGACGACCAGCAGCACCGCGCCGACGAGCAGCATCCGCCGACGACCGATGCGGCCCCTCGCACCGATGTCCTCTGCCATGTCGCCACCTCTGCGTACGGCCGCCAGACGACCGCACCGGCTGGTTGCCGCGCGTGCTCGGGGGGCTGCTTGCACAACGAGCAGGAGCCTACGCACCGTCGCCCGGCGCTGTCGGAAGCCTTGACGGTGAGCGCCGAAGCGTGCACTGAGCGGGCGACCTGTCGTCACAGCGCGCGGTCACACGCACGCTGGTCGTGGGCCCGCCGGGGCTCGAACCCGGAACCAACGGATTATGAGTCCGCTGCTCTCACCGATTGAGCTACGGGCCCGCGCCCG
>CAYMGL010000015.1:0-21159 GCA_964389945.1 uncultured Actinomycetota bacterium | reverse complement strand
CTCCTCGCGGACGGCGGTGTGCAGTGTCGTCGAACCGTAGCGACGGCTGCGCTCGAGCCGGAGGCTCGCGGGCCACACCGGCTCGGCCCCCCGGGTCGCGGCCTCCAGCCACACCTCGCCGCCGACCGCGGTCACCACCGCGACCGCTGCGAGGACCTCGGTCAGCTCGTCGGCGTCGATGCGGTAGGGCGGGTCGAGCAGGACCACGTCGAACTCGCGGTCGGCGAAGAGGCCCTGGAGCACCGACGGGACCGAGCCCACGACCAGCGAGACGTCGAGCCCCGTGTGCTCGATGTTGCGCTCGATCAGCGCCGCTGCCTCGGCGTCACGCTCGACGCAGACGACCTCCGCCGCCCCGCGTGACTTCGCCTCGAGGCCGAGGGCGCCGCTCCCCGCGAACGCGTCCAGCACGCGTGCCCCACGCAGGCGCGGCTGCAGCGACGAGAACCACGCCTCCTTGACGCGGTCGTAGGTCGGCCGGACGTCGTCGCCCTCGGGCGACTCGAGCTGCAGCCCCCCGGCGGTGCCGGCGATGATCCTCACGCTGCCTCCGCGTCGTCGAGCAGGGAATCGGCACCGAGGTTATGGACCAGGAACGCGATGACCTCGGCGTCCTCCTTCCACCGCCCGTAGCGACCGGACGGCCCGAAGTGGCCCGCGCCGAGCTCGGTGCGCAGCAGCACCGGACGGTCGTCGGTGCGCACGTGCCGGTGCTCCTGGACCCAGAGCGTGGGCTCCCAGTAGGCCACGCGGGGGTCGTTGATCCCGCTCGTGACCAGCAGCGCCGGGTAGGGCACGTCCCGGATGTTCTCGGTCGGCGTGTAGGACGCGATCACCTCGTCGACGGCCGGGTCCGCGGCCGGGTCGCCCCACTCGTCGTACTCGAGCACGGTCAGGGGGATGGAGGCGTCCCACATCGTGGCGCGGCAGTCCACGAACGGCACCTCGGCGCTGGCAGCGGCGAACTTCTCGGGCGCGAGGTTGATCGTGGCCCCGACGAACAGGCCCCCCGCCGACCGGCCCTGCAGCGAGACCCGGTCCGGGTGCGCCCAGCCCTCCTCGACGAGGTGGTCGACGCACGCGATCGCGTCGGTGAAGGTGTTCGGCTTGCGGTCGAACTTGCCGTCCTCGTACCACCGGCGGCCCAGCGCACCACCGCCACGGACGTGGACGATCGCGTAGACGACCCCGCGGTCCAGGTACGGCAGCCGCGTCGCCCGGAAGTCCGGGTCGACGGTGATCTCGTAGCTGCCGTAGCCGTAGACGTGGCACGGGTTGGTGCCGTCGGGCTCCACCTCTGCGCGGTGCGCGATCGTGATCGGGACCCGTTCGCCGTCCGGCGCGGTCGCCCAGAGGCGACGCGTGCGGTACGCCGCCGGGTCGTAGTCGGGGACCGGCTGGCGCTTGACCAGCGTCCGCTCCCCCGTGGTCAGGTCCAGGTCCCACGTCTCGGTCGGCGTGATGAGCGTGTCGATGCTGAAGCGCAGGACGTCGGTGTCGTACTCGGCCATGGCCGCGGTGCTGACGACCGCGGCGTCCTGCTCGACCTCGACGTCACGCCACCGGTCCTCCTCCGGCCACCAGACGCGGACCCGCGGGAGCCCGTCGGCACGCTCGGCGACGACGAGGTGGTCGGCGAAGGCCCCGACGCCCAGCAGCCGCGTCCCCGGTCGGTGCGCGATCGCCTCGACCCATGCCTCCCGGCCACGGCCCGCCCTGACGTCGTCCAGCGGCACCCGTGCGAGCGCGAAGTCCTGGGCGCCGCCGGCGTTGTGCGTGATCCACAGCTCGCCGCTCCCGGGGTCGCCACCGGGGGCCCGGCGATGCTCGACGTCGTAGTCGACGCCCACCTCACGGGGGGCGACGAGCACGGGCCGGGCATCGGGGTCGTGCGCGTCGAGCAGGTGGGCCTCCGAGGTGATGGACGAGCCGAGCCCGATCACCACGAAGTCGCCCGACCGCTCGCGGCCGACGCCCATCCAGTAGCGCTCGTCGGCCTCCTCGAGGACCAGCACGTCGTCGGCGGCGGGCGTTCCCAGCACGTGGCGCCAGACCTGGAACGGCCGGTGGGTGTCGTCCTGCACCGTGTAGTAGAGGTGCTGCGAGTCACCGCCCCAGGCCACGCCGTGCCCGAGCGGTCGACCCTGGTCGGGGCCGATGACGTCGTCGAGGTCCTCGCCCGTCGTCAGGTCCCGCAGCCGGAGCGTGAACCGTTCGGCGCCGTCGAGGTCCTCCGCCCACGCCAGCAGCGTCTGGTCCGGCGACACCGACAGCGCGCCGAGCTGGCAGTAGCCGGTCGCGGTCGCGCGGGCGTTCTCGTCGAGCAGCACGACCTCCTCGTCGCCACCGGGGTCGGCCCCGCGTGGCACGCGGCAGTGGATCGCCTGCTCGACACCCTCGAGCGTCCGCGCGTAGTAGGCCCAGTCGCCGCGCGGCGTCGGGACGCTGGTGTCGTCCTGCTGGACGTGGGCCACGATCTCGTCGTAGATGCGGTCGCGGAGCGGGTCCAGCGGCGCCAGCTGTGCACGGCACCAGGCGTTCTCCGCCTCGAGCAGTGGCAGCAGCCGCGGGTCGTCGCGGTCCTTCATCCACGCGTACGGCCGGTGGCTCGGGGTGCCGTGGCGGTCCTCGTGGGTGTCCTCACGGTCGGCCACCGGGGGCGTGGTCGGGACGGTGTTCACCGGGGCTCCTGGGACGGGGCGTGCGCGACTGCGGACGTACAGTACGGAGCAGCCCCGACGACCGAGCAGTCCACTGACGCCACCCGCCGCCGAGACCGACCACGAACCGGGTGACGTGCGGCGCATCCGGCACGGGCTGGCCGCGCTGCTGTCGTTCATGACGGTGCTGCACGTGACCCGCCCCGAGCTGTTCCTCGGGATGATCCCCCGCTGGCTCCCGGGGTCGCGCGAGCGGTGGCACACCGCCGCGACCGCGGCCGAGGGGGTGTCCGCCGGACTGCTGTGGAGCCGGCGGACCCGTCGGCTCGGCGGCGCACTGGCCGCGCTCACGTTCCTCGGTGTGTTCCCGGCGAACGTCGACGCCGCGGTCCGCGGCGGGTACCGCGGGGCGCCCGGCGTGCTCGGGACCCGGGCTGCTGCCATCGCACGACTGCCGCTCCAGCTCCCACTGGTCTGGTGGGCGGTCAGGGTCGCACGGGGTCGCTGACCGGCTGCTTGACCTCGGCCCAGCGCATGAGGTCCTCCATCGTCAGCGCCGGGCTGAAGAGGTAGCCCTGGACCAGCTCACAGCCGAGCCGCCGGACGGCCGCCAACTGCTCCTCCGTCTCGACGCCCTCGGCCGTCGTGATCAGGCCGAGGGCAGCCGCCAGGCCCTGGATGACCCCGGCGAAGGAACGCGGAGCCCGCTCGGGGGTGAGCCCGTCGATGAACTCACGATCGATCTTCAGCCGGTCCAGCGGCAGCCGCCGTAGGTAGCCGATCGAGGCGTAGCCGGTCCCGAAGTCGTCGATCGCGACCTTGCAGCCGGCGTTCCGGAAGACGCTGAGCACCTCCGCGGCCGCCGCGAGGTCGCCCAGCATGGACGTCTCGGTCACCTCGATGGTGAGCAGCCCCTCCGGCGCGCCGTCACCGAGCAGGCGGTGGATCACGTCGAGCGGCTCGACGTGGACCAGCTGTTCGGCCGAGAGGTTGATCGCCACCGGCAGCCGGCTGCCGGTGGCACGCCGCCACCTCGCGAGGTCCACGGCGATCGTGTCGACGATCAGGTTGGTGAGGGCACCGGTCATGCCCACCGCGGCCGCGTGCTCCAGGGTGACGTCGGGCGCGATGCTGCCCAGCGTCGGGTGGTCCCAGCGCAGCAGCGCCTCGACCTCGTGCATGGCGCCCGTGTCGGCTGCCACGATCGGCTGGTAGGCGACGGAGAGCGTCCTGTCCTCGATGGCCGCACGGACGTCCCGCATGAGTCGCAGCCGCGACCGGGACGAGCCACGCATCCCCGGCTGGAACATCGCGACGCCCAGCTTCTCACGCTTGGCCTCGTACATCGCAGCGTCCGCAGCGGTGAAGAGCTCGGTGGGCGTCATGCCGGGGTGCGGCACCGCCACGCCGATCGACATGCCGATCCCGACGGGCTCACCATCGATGATGACCGGCCGCCGGCCCAGCTCGAGGAGGCGCTCCGCCGTCCGTCTGGCGTCCTCGGTCGGCTCCCCCTTGAGCTCCTCGAGCAGGATCGCGAACTCGTCGCCCCCGACGCGACCAGCCGTGTCGTGCACGCGGATCAGGTCACGGATCCGGTCGGCGAGCTCGACGAGCACCTGGTCGCCGGCGATGTGCCCGAACCCGTCGTTGACCAGCTTGAAGTCGTCGAGGTCGATGAACAGCAGCGCCGCGGAGGGCTGGCGCGCCGTCATGACGTGCTCGACGCGTTCGATCAGGACGTTGCGCGTCACCAGGCCCGTCAGCGCGTCCGTCCTCGCCTGGCGGACCAGTTCGGCCTCGAGCCGGATGCGCTGGCTGACGTCACGCACGGTGAGGGAGATCGCGCCGACGCCGCGCACGTGCCGCAGGTCGACGGCCGTGGCCTCGACGTGGCGCGGCGCCCCGTCGCCGTCGAGCAGGCGCAGTCGGGTGTGGTGCGCGACACCGCGCTGCTCGCGGACCCTGCCGAGCAGGTCCTCGACACGCTGCACGTCATCCGGGTAGGCCAGGTCCGCGGGCGAGACCCCGAGCACCCTGTTCTGCGACACGCCGAAGGTCTCCTCGACCGCCCGCGACACGTAGAAGATGCGTCCCGTGCCGTCGAGGAGGGCGAGCACCTCCGCCGCGTGCTCCACGAGTGCGTCGAAGCGGACGTCGGCGGCGGCGCGTGCCGCCTCGACGTCGAAGCGGGCCGAGACGGACACGCGCGCGCCCACGACGATGGTCGCGAAGAGCGAGACGAGCAGGCCGGCGGTGACCAGGGTCGGTGCCAGCAGCCATGCGACGAGACCGGGCACGAGCGCCACGCTGATGAGCACCAGCATGCGGGCCGGGGCCGGCCGCACCTCGTCGGAGCTGTCGCTCGTCGGGCTGATCGAGGGCGGTCGCCACACGATGCCGAGCACGAGCACGGGGGTGACGAGCCAGGCCGTGTCGACCCAGGCGCCGGGGGCGACGCCACGGAGGGCAGCGACGACCGTGCCCGTGACCGCCGCGGCCAGTACCACGAGGGCGACGACCACGAGCACCATCCCGCGCGTCGCACGCAACCGCGTCGGAGAGCGCCCGATGGTCAGCACGGCGAGCCCGAGCACGCCGGCGAACTCGAGCACGAGGGCCGCGACGACCGTGGCGGACCCCGCGCCCTCGCCGACCACGAGGACCGGCGCGGCCGCGAGGGCCGTGGCGAGCACGACACCGTCCAGCAGCCGTGCCCGGTGGCGCCAGGTCGGCGTGGTCACGAGCATCGCCACCCCGATCGCCGTCGTGCCCGGCACGAGCAGCTGCAGGAACGCGTCGTGCGGCCGGGCCTCGGCCCCACCGAGGGCGAGCACCGCCCACGCCCCGGCGACGAGGAGGCAGCCTGCCGCGACCAGCCGGAACGCGACGCGCTGGTCACCGCGGTCGCGGTGCCGGGCCAGCAGGCCGACACCGGCCAGGGCCCAGAGGCCGCAGCGCAGCCAGAAGACCGCCGTGGCGGAGGCGAACAGCGGCGCCATGTCGTTCATCCAGTGTCCAGTGCTGCGAACTCCTCGAGTCCTTGATGTCGTCGGCGGACCTGGGCCGCCAACAAGGGGTGCGCGTCGAGGTCCGGGTCCTTCTCGATCGTGAGCGCCGCGGCCAGGCGGCTGGCCGCGATCAGCTCGATGTCGGTCACGGATGCCAGCTTGAGGTCCTGCGTGCCGGCCTGCCGGGTGCCGAAGAGGGTCCCCGCACCCCGCAGGTGCAGGTCGCGCTCGGCCAGCTCGAACCCGTCTGCCGTCTCGGCGACGGCCCGCAGGCGCTCGACGGCGTCGTCGGTCAGCTCGCCGCGCCAACCGGCGAACAGGACGCAGTAGGACTGGTCGCCACCACGGCCGACGCGGCCGCGCAGCTGGTGCAGCTGGCTGATCCCGAACCGCTCGGCGTCCTCGATGACCATCACCGTCGCGGTGGGGACGTCGACCCCGACCTCGATCACGGTCGTGGCCACCAGCACGTCCAGCTCGTGCCGGCGGAACCGCTGCATGACGGCGTCCTTCTCGCTGCTCGGCAGCTGGCCGTGGACCAGCCCGACGCGCAGGTCGCCGAAGGGCCCGGACGACAGCTCCTCGAACGCGACGGTCGCTGCCTGGCCCTCGATCTTCTCCGACGGCTCCACCAGCGGACAGACCCAGTAGGTCTGTTCACCGACCAGCGCCCGGTCACGCACGAAGCCCTCGAGGTTCGCACGCCGCTCGCGCTGCCGTGGCGTGATCAGCTGGGTGACGATGGGTCGCCGGCCCGGCGGCAGCTCGTCCAGCACCGTGACCTCGAGGTCGCCGTACACCGTGAGCGCGAGTGATCGCGGGATCGGGGTCGCGGTCATCACGAGCACGTCGACGAGGCTCGGGTCGCCGGGGACGTCGTCGCGCTTGCTGCGCAGCGCCACCCGCTGGTCGACCCCGAAGCGGTGCTGCTCGTCGATGACGACGACCCCGAGGTCGGCGAACCGCACGCCCGGCTCGAGCAGGGCGTGGGTGCCGACGACCATGTCGACGTCGCCCGTCAGGAGCCCCGAGAGGATCCGGCGCTGCTCGGTCGCGGTCGTCGACCCCGTCAGCAGCTCGACCCGTGGTCCGTCGAGCATGTTGACGCCGAGCGGTGCGAGGTGGTCGAGCAGCGTCCGGAAGTGCTGCTCGGCGAGGACCTCGGTCGGCACCATCATCGCCGCCTGGCGACCGTTGTCGACCGCGCACAGCATCGTCCAGACCGCGACGAGCGTCTTGCCCGAGCCGACGTCGCCCTGCAGCAGGCGGTGCATCGGCGTGTGGCCCGCCAGGTCCTCGCGCAGCTCGCTCAGTGCCGTCCACTGCGCGCCGGTCGGCTCGAACGGCAGCCCGTTCACGTACTGGTCGGCGAGGCCGCCATCGACCGGTGCGTTGTCGATGCCGACGCGCTCGGCCTCCAGCCGCGCACGGCGCCACCGCAGCCCGAGCTGCAGCGTGTAGAGCTCGTCGAACTTCAGCCGCCGGACCGCCTCGGCGAGTCGGTCCGTGTCGGTCGGGGCGTGGATCTCGCGCACGGCCTCGTCGAACGACAGCAGGCCCGTGCGGGCGAGCGTCACCTCGTCGACCCACTCTGTCAGCGTGGGCAGGGCCTCGAGCGCCCGTCGGACGGTCCGGGCCACGAGGTGGTGGGCCACCGCCTCGGTCGTCGGGTAGACCGGCTGGATGCGCTCGGCCTGGAAGCGGTTCAGGTCGTCCGGGTCGTCGAGGCGGGTGATCTCGGGGTTCGACAGCTGCAGCTGTCCGCGGTAGTCCTCGAGCTTGCCGCTGAACGCGGCCACCGTGCCGCCCCGGTGCTGGTTGCTGATCCAGCGCTGGTTGAAGAACACGACCCGGAAGCCGTCACCGGCGTGGGTGCGGACGGTGCCCTCGCTGATGTGCAGCCGGCGCCCCCGGTTGACCTCCCGGGTCGACCAGTCCGACAGCTCACCGACGAGCGTGACCTGCTCCCCGAGCGCCGTGTCGTGGAGCTCGCCGAGGTCCCCGAGGTCGCGGTGACGGCGCGGCCAGTGGTGCAGCAGGTCGTGGACCGTGGTGATCCCCAGTTCCTCGGCGAAGACCTCCGCGGTCCGGGCCCCGACGCCGTCGAGCACCGTGATCGGGTCGTCCAGCGCCGGCCCGCTCACTCGCAGCCCACCGCGAAGACGGCCCGGTGCAGCCGGACGTCCACGACGTCGAGCTCGGCACCGGGCCACCGGCGCTGCACCGCGCCGGCGGCCGCGTCGGCCTGCGCGACCCGGACCTCGTGACCGAGCAGCAGGGTGACGAGCTCGGGCTCCCCGTGTGGTGCGAGCAGGTCCAACAGGGCCTCGAGTGCGGCCACGGGGTCGTCGTGCCCCGACCCGTGCGCGCCGTCGACGACCGTGGCCCAGGCGCCGTCGTGCTCGACGACGGCACCCTCCCGCACCTGCTCGGCGGCTGCTGCCGCACCGGCGACGTCGGGGCGACCGGGGGCGAGCATGGCCAGCGCGGCCAGCAGCCGCGCGGGACCGTCGACCTCCGGCACCACGGTCACGCCCGGCACGTCGTGGGCCGTGACGGCGAGCTCGGGCGACGACGGGAGCAGGACCACGTGGGTCGCCCCGGTCCGTGCCGCCGCAGCGGCCACCTCGTCGGGCCCCGGGACCGCACCTGCCAGCGGGAGCGTCGTCGCCCCGGTCGCCGCGGCGAGCTGGGCGATCCCGTCACCGTCGGCACCGACGACGAGCCCGGGGCCGGTGACGTCGGCGACCGCTGGCGCACCACGGCGCGCCGCGGCTGCGCGCATGCCCTCCCGGAGGTCCTCGACGCGGATGTCGTGCGGACGACCGTGGGACAGCCCCACGTCGAGCGCTGCGCCGATGTCGTCGGTGTGGACGTGGACGCTGAGCAGCTGGTCCGCAGCGACGACCACGACCGACCCGCCGATGCGGTCCAGGCCTGCACGCACGGGCGCCACGACGTCGTCGCCGTGCGGCGTCAGCAGGTACATCACCTCGAAGCGCGCGTCGTCGTCCGCGCACGCCGCGAGCTGCGGGCCGTCCACCGGCACGTCCACCGTGGGCGGTGCCGGGGCCGCGCCGGCGAGGTGCGCCGTGACGGCCTCCAGGACCAGCGCGGCAGCGCGTGCGCCGGCGTCCACGACGCCGGCCCGCGCCAGGACCTCGAGCTGCGTCGGCGAGTCGCGCACGGCGGCGTGGGCCGCGTCGGTGGCTGCACGCAGCTGCGCTGCCTCGCCGGTGGCGCCCGCGCTGGCGTCGGCCGCGGCCCGCACCGCGGTGAGGAAGGAGCCCTCGACCGGGTGTGCCACGGCCTCGCGGGCGAGCTCGTCGGCGCGGCGCAGCCGAGCCGCCCAGTCACCGTCGGTCTCGAGGAGCCCGCGCAGCAGCTGCGACGTCAGCACACCGGCGTTGCCGCGCGCGCCCTGCACCGCCCCCCGGACCGCGTGGGCGCGGGCATCACCGCGCTCCGCCTGCTCGGCCCCGGCACGTGCGGACCGCACCGTCGCCAGCACGTTGCGGCCGGTGTCCGCGTCCGGCACCGGGAACACGTTCAGTGCGTCGAGTTCGTCGCGGTGGTGGCCCAGGAGTCGCTCGACGGCCACGAGCAGGTCGACGACGCCCTCGTCGCCCACTGCCCCTCCCCCGTCGCGGCTGACCGGTCCGACGAGGGTAGACAGACCCCACCTCGTGGTACGTCTTCTGGGACGGAGGAGCAGTCGTGCGCACGATCCGCCACGTGACCGAGTTCGGGGCCGCCCGCATCGAGGCCGGCGAGATCGCCGCCGCGCGGGCCGGCGACGGCTTCGTCTGGCTCGACCTCAGCGGTGCGGACCCGGAGGACGCCGCGCTCCTCGACCACCTCGGGCTGCCGGAGCTCGTCGTGGAGGACATGCGGGACGACCGCCACCTCCCCAAGGTCGAGCGGGCCGGTGCGACGCTCTCGCTGACCGTCCACGGCCTCGACGTGGCCAGCCTCGAGGGCGAGCCGCGCACGCTCGAGCTCGACTGCGCACTCACGACCGACCTGCTCGTCACCTGGCACGACCCGGGGCTCGCGTCGGTGCAGGCGGTCGGGGAACGGCTCGACGAGGGCGCCACCGGGTTCGCCCGGCCCTTCCTCCTGCTCCACCGCATCCTCGACGTCATGAACGACGTGCTGCTGCCGTTCGTCGACCACCTCGACCGTCGGCTGGACGTCATCGAGGAGGACATCCTCGACGAGCCGACCGAGCAGACGCGACTGGAGCTCTACCAGCTGCAGCGCGACGTCATCCAGCTGCGTCGGGTCGTGGTCCCGCAGGCCGAGGTCGTCCGCCGGCTCGGTCGGGACCCGGCACCGGGCTGGGAGGACGGCGACGACGCACTGGTCCGGGACCTGCTGGACCACCTCACCCGGATGGTCACGCTGTGCGACAGCTACCACCAGCTCCTCGAGTCGGCCACGGCCAGCTACCGGGCCGCGCTCGACGACCGGCTCAACGACATGCTGGCGACGCTCACGATCGTCAGCGCGGTCCTCCTGCCGGTCTCGGTGCTCGCCGGCCTGTGGGGCATGAACTTCATCATGGTCCCCGGGGCCGACGACCCCGACGGCTTCTGGTACCTCCTGGCCGGTTCCGGCGCGCTGGTCATGCTGCTGCTGGCGTGGTTCGCCGCGCGTGGGTGGATCGGCCGCGGCGCGGAACGGCGCGCCGAGCGTCGCCGCAGCGGCCTCGCGTCGGTCCTGGAGGTCCCGGTGCTCGGTCGCGTGCTGCAGGTACCGGTCCGCGGGACCCGTCGCGTCGGCCGCTTCGCCCGGCGTGCCGTGCGCGGCGACTGACGGCACCGCACACCGGTGGCGAGGTCAGCCCGCCCCCTGTACCTTCACAGGTCGCGGCCGCGCCGGTGCGGCCGCTTCGCACGTCACCAGACTCCCACCATCCCGGAGCAGAACCATGGCTTCCTCCGTCTGCGAGTACTGCGGCAAGGGCCCGTGGTTCGGCAAGCAGGTCTCGCACTCGCACCGTCGTTCGTCCAAGCGCTGGAACCCGAACATCCAGCGGCTGAAGGCCGTCAAGGACGGCCGTGTGCAGCGCGTCGACATCTGCACGTCGTGCCTCAAGGCCGGCAAGCTCGTCCGCCCGATGGTCAACTGACCGCGGACCGCCGCACGTCCACGCCGGGCCCTCGGGCCCGGCGTCGTCGTTGTCCGGACGACTAGGTTCCGGCCCGACACGGGGGTACGAGATGATGCAGGCGTACGTGCTGGTGCAGACCGAGATGGCCCAGTCGGCCAAGGTCGCCGCGCGGCTGGCCGCGATCGACGGCGTCACGGCGGCCGACGAGGTCACCGGTCCCTACGACGTCATCGCCGTGGTCGAGGCGGCCGACGTGGTCGTGCTCGGCCGCGAGGTGCTCGCCCGGGTCCAGGCCGTGGAGGGCATCAGCCGGACGATCACCTGCCCGGTCGTGCGCCTCGGCTGAACCTCAGCCCGCCTCCAGCGCGAGCGTGAGCAGCCGGTCGACCAGCGACGGGTAGTCCACGCCCTCGGCGTCCCACAACCGCGGGAACATCGAGTTCGCCGTGAACCCCGGGATGGTGTTGATCTCGTTGAGGAACAGCTCGCCGTCACCGGAGAGGAAGAAGTCGATCCGCGCCATGCCCCGGCACCCGATGCTGACGTAGGCCTCGCGCGCGATCTCCTCGATGCGCTCGGCGACGTCGGCGTCCACCTCGGCCGGGACGACGAGCTCGGAGTCGTCGAGGTACTTCGCCTCGAAGTCGTAGAACTCGTGGCTCGGGCGGATCTCGCCCGGGGCCGTCAGCTCGACCGTCGCGTTGCCGAGCGCACCCACCTCGAGCTCGCGCGGTTCGCGGACCGCCTCCTCGACGATGACGACGTCGTCGTACTCGAGGGCCTCGACGAGACCGGCGCGCAGGCTGGCGGCGTCCGTCGCCTTGCTGATCCCGATCGAGGAGCCCTGGCGCGCCGGCTTGGTGAACAGCGGGTAGGTCAGGGCGCCCTCGAGCTCGTCGACCACGGCACCCGGGTCCCGCTCGTACCGCGCGCGGCGGACCGGCAGGTACCCGACCTGCGGCAGGCCGCGGGCCTTGAAGACGTTCTTCATCGCGCGCTTGTCGATCCCGACGCTGCTCGCGGTGACGTCCGCCCCGACGTAGGGGACCTGCATCGTCGCCAGCAGGCCCTGGACCGTCCCGTCCTCGCCGAACGGTCCGTGGAGCACCGGGAAGCAGACGTCGACCGAGCCGAGGTCGTGGGCGGCGTCGTCCTCGCCGAAGCGGACCAGGCGCGTGCCGGAGCGACCCCGCACGAGCGCGACGGTGGGGCCGCCGTCGTCGACGCTCGGCAGCGGGTCACCCTTGCGCGTCACGATCTCGCCGTCGGTCAGCGTCCAGCGACCGTCGCGGGTGATCCCCACGGTGATGACCTCGTAGCGGTCGCGGTCGATCGCGTTGAGGACGGAACGGGCCGACAGGCACGAGACCTCGTGCTCGCTGGACCGGCCGCCGTACAGCACGAGGACGCGACGTCGGCTGGACACGGTTGCTCCACAGGACGATGACGGGCGTGGACCACGCAGCCTACGGCGGACAGGCACGGCGGCACCGCGACCCACCCGGACGGGATGGCACGCCGCGCCGCCAGCGACCTACTGTCGCCCCCGCGATCCACCGACCCAGGAGCGACCCGTGACGAACATCGACCTCGACGGCCGCGTTGCCGTGGTGACCGGCGCGGGCGGTGGTCTCGGCCGTGAGCACGCGAAGCTGCTGGCGAGCCGCGGGGCGAAGGTCGTCGTCAACGACCTCGGCGGCAACCGCGCCGGCGAGGGCGCCGGCGAGGAGATGGCGGACACCGTGGTGCGGGAGATCACGGAGGCCGGTGGCGAGGCCGTCGCCAACTACGCCTCGGTCGCCGACCTCGACGGTGCGGCCTCGATCGTCCAGGACGCCATCGACGCCTTCGGTCGCATCGACGTGGTCGTCAACAACGCCGGGATCCTGCGCGACGTGACCTTCGCCAAGCTCACGCCGGAGGCGCTCGACCTCGTGCTCAAGGTCCACCTCTACGGCAGCTTCTACGTCACGATGGCCGCGTGGCCGCACCTCAAGGAGCAGGGCTACGGCCGCATCGTCAACACGACCTCGGGGTCGGGCCTGTACGGCAACTTCGGCCAGTCCAACTACTCCGCCGCCAAGCTGGGCATCACCGGGCTGACGCGGACGCTGGCGCACGAGGGTCGCAAGTACAACGTCAACGCCAACGTGATCGCGCCGATCGCCGCGTCGCGCATGACCGAGGACATCATGCCGCCGAAGCTGCTCGAGCTGCTCGAGCCGGAGAACGTCTCGGGGCTGGTGACCTACCTCTGCTCCGAGGCCTGCACCACGACCGGCGAGATCTTCTCGGTGGGTGGCGGCTACATCGCCCGCGTGGCGATCCTGGAGGGAGCCGGCGTGGCGTTCGACCACACGCCGACGCCGGAGGAGGTCGCGGACCGCTTCGACGAGATCCGCGACCTCGGCGACGACCCGGCGGAGTTCACCACCGGCGTGATGGAGCAGACCGGCAAGATCGTCAGCGCCCTCGGGCTCGACCTCGACGAGGCCTGAACCGGCGCGCCCTGCATCCCGTCCGCGCCACAGCGCGCCCTACATCCCGTAGATCTCGGGCTTGGCGCTGCGCGACAGCAGGGCCTCGATCATCGCGTCGAGGCCGATGCCGGCGTGGAGCACGCTGACGACGCCCTCGCTGATCGGCATCTCGACGCCCGCGTCCCGCGCGAGGTCGACGATCGCCTGCGACGACTTGACGCCCTCGGCGACCATGTTCATGTCGGCGATGATGTCGGCCAGCTGCTCCCCGGCCCCGAGGCGTCGCCCGACGGTGTGGTTGCGTGACTGCGTGCTGGTGCACGTCGCCACGAGGTCGCCGACACCGGCGAGCCCGGAGAACGTCAGCGGGTCCGCCCCGCGCGCCACGCCGAAACGCATCATCTCGGCCAGGCCCCGGGTGATGACGGCAGCGAGCGTGTTGTCGCCGAAGCCCCGGCCGTACGCGATGCCCGAGGCGATGGCGAGCACGTTCTTCACCGCACCACCGACCTCGACGCCGATCCGGTCCGGGTTGGTGTAGACCCGGAACGTCGGACTCATGACCGCCGCCTGGACCTGCTCGGCGCGTGCGGGGTCGTCGCCCGCCGCCACGGTCGCGGCCGGCTGCCCGGCGACGCACTCGCGGGCCAGGTTCGGGCCGGACACGACGACGACACGACGGGGGTCCGCGTCGAGCGTGGCCGCGATCGTCTCGGACCCGAACCGGTGCGTGCCGACGTCGACGCCCTTGATCAGCGAGACGAGTGTGGCGTCGTGGTGGATGCCGTCGCCCCAGGCCTCGAGCTGGGCCACGACGTGCGTCGAGGGCACCGCCATGACCACGATGTCGGCCCCGTCCAGCGCGGCGGACGGGTCCGCGGTGGCCACCAGGCTCCCGGGCAGCGTTGCGTCGGGCAGGTAGGTGTGGTTCGTGCCGTGCTCGTTGACCTCGTCGGCGACCTCGCGACGGCGGGCCCACAGCCGCACCTCGGAGCCGGCAGCGATCGAGAGTGCCGCGAAGGCGGTCCCCCACGAACCGGCGCCCATCACCGCGATCCTCGCCATGTCCGTCATCCGCTCGTCGACACCGCCGTCAGGCGACGCTAGCGGTCACGCTGCGCGGCCACGGAGCCGACGAGCGGTAGGGTTCGGGCCGATGTCACCCACACCGCCCCTCGCCCTCGTCCCCGTCCGTGATCCTGGACGCGGCAAGTCACGCCTCTCGGGAGTGCTGGGCAGGGACGCCCGGGCGGCCCTGACCGGCGCGATGCTCGCCGACGTCGTCAGTGCGCTGCACGGCGCCGGGATGCAGCGCATCGTCGTGCTGGCGGGCGGCCCGGTGGCGGCATCGGCGGCCACGGCGCTGGGCGTGGACGTCCTCCTCGACCCGCCCGGGGAGCACGGCCTGAACGCCGCGCTGTCCGCGGCGGCGCGGCGCATCCGGGCGAGCGCCTCGCTGGTCGTCCCGGCGGACCTCCCCCTGCTGACCCCGGAGGACGTGACCGACCTGGTCGGCACCGCCGGCGAGGTCGTCGTCGCGGCGACCCAGGACGGCGGGACCGGTGGCCTGCTGCGACGCCCGGCCTGGGTCATCGACCCGGTGTACGGCGGCAGGAGCGCGGCACGGCACCTGCTGGCGGCACGGCAGGCCGGGTTCACGGCGGAACGCGCCGACATCCCCGGGTTCGCGGTGGACGTCGACGACCCCGACGACCTCCAGCTCGTCGCGCAGCACCCGCTGCTCGGGCAGGTGACGGCGCACGTGCTGCGCGACCTCGGTGCCGTCAGCACCGCCTGAGCACCTGCTGCCGGACCGTCGCACCGACCTGACGCGGTCCCCAGCCACGAGCGCTTCGACACAGGGGGGCAGCGCCGACATGCAGGCCAGCGCCGACGGACCCGACGGGGGTCCGACCCAGACCGCCACCGTGGAGGCACCTGTGCACGTGTTGATCGTCGAGGACGATCCGAGCGTGCGCCGTGCGGTGTGCCTCGCCCTGGAGGACCTCGGGCGCGTCCGCGAGGCCGCCAGCCGCTGTGCGGCGCTGGAGGCGGTCGCGCAGGACCGCCCGGACGTCGTCGTCCTGGACGTCATGCTGGGAGGCAGGTCCGGGCTCGCCGTGCTGGCGCAGTGGCGGGCCGCTCCCGCCACGGCCGACCTCCCGGTCGTCCTGCTCACCGGGCTCGACGACGTCATGGAGCGACGTGCCGGCACCGCGGCCGGGGCCGATGCCTACGTCACGAAGCCGTTCGAGACCGAGCACCTCCTCGCGGTCGTGCAGGACCTGGTCGACGGCGGGACACGGGCCAAGCGCGGCCTGCTCGGACGCAGCCCCCCACGGGAGCCCGTCCTGCCACGCTGAGGGGCCGTCGGCCTCGGTAGCATCGCTGGCCGTCCGCACCCATGGAGCTCCCCGCATGCCGCAGGGCACCGTCAAGCGCTACGACCACGACAGCCGCACGGCTGTCCTGCTCGACGACCAGCTCGTCCAGCTCGACGTGGACCGTGAGGCGATCGCAGCCTCGGGCGTGCTCGAGCTGCGCCTCGGACAGCGGGTCCGGTTCGAGCTCGAGGAGGACGCCGACGGCGCCCCCCGCGTGGCCAACCTGGCCATCGTCAGCATGTGACGAGGCGGCTCCCGCCTGCCTTCGTCACGGTTGCAGCTGGTCGAGGACGACGGCAGTCCGCATCAGCAGGCCCTGGCCGTGCTCGGCCCCCTGGGCGTCGGACCACTCGCGGGTCTCCTCCAGCACCGTGCGCAGCTGCTCGATGACCTCGGGCGCAGCGCCGGCGTACATGGCGAGCGCGGCGGAGGCGACCTTGTCGGGATCGGCCTCGAGCAGCTCCGCGATCAGCCCGTCCTCGTCCGGCTCGTCGCGCCAGGCGAGGGCGCAGGCGGCCAGGAACGGCTGCGACGTGAAGTCGGCGTCACAGTCGATGATGGCCAGGTGCATCAGCGCCTTGGCGGAGAGGCGGTCCTCGTCGGCGATCTCGGCGACCAGTGGCGCCCAGTCCCCCAGGACGCCGTCGGCGAACTTCGGCGCGCGCAGCTGGAGGTACTTCGCACGGACGCCGCGGTCCACGTGGACCTCGAGGTCCGCCGGGACCTCGCCGTCCGCGAGCCATGCAGCCAGCGGCTTCGTCGCCTCCCAGTAGGCGGCCGGGTCGACCTCGTCGCGCAGGGAGGCCGGGGCGGCGAGTGCCCGCTTCGGGTCGACCTCCCACGTGACGTGGCCCGGCCCGTCGTCCTCGGTCCGTGCCAGCGCGTGGTCCTCGTCGAGCCAGGCGGAGACGCGACGGCCGTGGGCGAACTTGCCCCGTGCCGCCTCGTCCAGCTCGGTGAGTCCGCCGAGGGCGCTCGACAGCTCGCCACGCGTACGCAGGCCCTCCTCCTCGATCAGGGGGAGGCGGTGCGGCTGGGTGAGGTGGTGGACGAGGACTCGTTGCGCCACGCGGGGAACTCCTGGGCTGCGGTGCGACGTGCGAGCGTACTGCCGCGGGGCAGCTGGCCGTCAGTCGTCGTCGAGCGCCCGGTCCACCTTCGCCGAGAGCCGGTGCAGCTGGGCCCGCGCACGCTCGAGGTCCGTCGTCCCGCCCCGGGCGATCGCGCCGAGCGTGTGCTGCCACCGCTGCCGCTGCTCCTCGCCGATCGCCGCGGCCTCCAGCCGGTCGGCGAGGTCGCGGAGCTCTGCGGTCAGCGACAGCAGGCGGTCGGCGTCGACCAACGTCCCCTCGTCCGACACGACCCGCTCCTCGGTGGCGACACCGCCCGGCTCCCGGCACAGTGCGGCACATGGACGAGACTACTGACGGTGGCCCGACGACCGGCCACGGCGACACCGTTGACGACGCCGTCGACACACACGTCGACGGGCTGCTGCGCGAGCCCAGCGACGCCGCCGCGGCGGGGTACCGACAGCCCCCGACGCCGTACACCGTCCGGCGGCCGGGCGACGCGGACCTGGCGCGGATCGCCGCCCTGTACGAGCGGGCCGCCCCGCGTGCGGCCGACGGCACCACGGGGCGTGGCGCGCTGCGGACGACCGCCGACCTGCGCCGGACCTGGGCCGCACGACGCAACGACGCCCTCGTCGTCGAGCGCGACGGCGTGGTCGCCGGCTACCTCGAGTTCGACGAGGAGCTCGACCCGTGGACGCCCCGGGTCGAGACCTACGCCGAGGGCCGGGTCGACCCGGCCCACGGCGCCCGCGGCATCGGCGCGTTCCTGCTCGGACGGGCCCTCGACCGGGCCCGCGCCGTGGCCGAGCACAACCCGGCACTGCCCGTGCTGTTCCGCACGACGCTGGTCGACCCCGAACCGACGACGATCGCGTGGTTCACCGAGCGCGGCCTGGCCGAGGAGCGGCACCTCCTGCAGCTGCGCATCGACCTCGACGGCCCCCTGCCGGAGCCGGTCTGGCCCGCCGGCTCACGGGGCGTGCGTGCCGACCGGGTGGCCGTGGCCGACCTGCATGCGGCGCTCGTGGCCGCCTTCCGCGACCACCACCTCGGCGCCACCGAGGACCTCGACACGTGGCAGGAGCTGGCGCTGCGGCGCGGGCGCGTGCAGCTGCCGTCCTCGGTCGTCGCACTGGACGCCGACGACCGCGTCGTCGGCGTCGCGCTCGGGCACGTCGGTGGGGACGGGGACCCGGGGCTCGGGGTGATCGTCGAGCTCGGTGTCGTGCCCTCCCACCGTGGTGCGGGACTGGCCACCGCCTTGCTGCGGGCCTGCTTCCACCGGTTCGCCGACCTCGACGTGGACCGCGTCGGCCTCGAGGTCGACGACGTCACGCTCGACGGGGCGCTGCGGCTGTACGAGCGGGCCGGGATGGAGGTCGTCCACCACACGGTCGTGCTGCGCCGCGAGGTGTCAGACGGGCGGTAGGCCCGGCACCTCGACCTCGTCGTGGACGACGCCCTCGGCCGCGTCGGCGCGCTCGACCTCGTCGCGACGGATGCCGAGCAGGAACAGGATCGCATCGAGGTACGGGACGCTGACGCTGGTGTCCGCGGCCTCGCGCACCACGGGCTTGGCGTTGAAGGCGATGCCGAGCCCGGCCGCCGAGAGCATCGCGAGGTCGTTCGCCCCGTCACCGACGGCGACGCACTGGTGCAGTGACAGCCCCTCGGCCGCAGCGAGCTCGCGCAGGACCTCGCCCTTGCGCTCGCGGTCGACGACCGGCCCCACCGTGCGGCCGGTGAGCACGCCGTCGACGACCTCGAGCTCGTTGGCGACGGCGTGGTCGAGCCCGAGCTCGGTCGCGAGGTGGTCGGTGACCTGCGTGAAGCCGCCCGAGACGATCGCGACCTTGAAGCCGAGGCGCTTGAGCGTGCGCACGAACGTGCGCGCACCCGGCGTCAGACGGACCTTCTCGCGGACGCGCGCGATCGCGTCCTCGTCCAGCCCGGCCAGCAGCGCGACGCGCTCGCGCAGCGACTCGCCGAAGTCGAGCTCGCCGGCCATGGCCCGCTCCGTGACGTCGCGCACCTGGTCGTGGCAGCCGGCCTCCTCGGCGAGCAGCTCGATGACCTCGTCCTGGATCAGCGTCGAGTCGACGTCCAGCAGCACGAGCCGCTTGACGCCGGCCTCCAGCCGTTCCGGCTGGATCGCGATGTCGATGGCGTGGGTGGCGGCGGCGTCGACCAGGGCCGTCCGCATCGCGTCGACGTCCGCGTCGATCACGGTGAGCTCGTAGGACACGACCGGGTAGCGCGACAGACGGACGATGCGGTCGATGTTGCCGCCCCCCGCCGCGACGGCACGGGCCACGCCGCCCAGGGCTGCCGGGGTGAGGCTGCGACCGAGGACGGTCACGACCGTGCGCGGCTTGGTGGCCCGGGTCGAGGCGTCCTCGACGACCTCGAAGTCGACGTCGACGTCGCTCTCCCAGCCCCAGAACAGCAGGTCCTTGAGCACCCCGGTGGAGCCGTTGACGCCGATGAGCACGTTCAGGGTCAGCCGCTCGCGCACCACGAGCTGCTCCATGTCGTGCACGGCGGCACCGCCCCGCTCGAGCACGGCGAGGAGCCCGGCGGTGATCCCCGGGTGGTCACGCCCGGTGACGTGGACGAGGACGGTGCTCGGGGCGGTCACGGACGGCTCCAGCAGACGGGACGGGCAGCGGGGATCGCCGTCGGCAGCGTAGGACGGAGGGCACCCTGCCCGGTCACAGCGGCGTCCACGTGACGGCCGTCCCGTCGGGCGTCCAACCCGCGATCGCGAGGCCGGCCCGGCTGTGGTCCTCCAGCACCGCCAGCACCTCGGTCGGCAGGTCGCCGTCGGGCAGGACGGTGGGCTCGGGCACGGTCGGCCGGGGACGGCCGACCTCGCGGTGGCCGCTGGCGAGCAGCGCCTCGAGCGCTGCGGCGCCGTCCTCGTCGCGCAGCACCTCCTCCAGTGCGGCGAGGTCGGTCCGGACGTCGGCGACGAGGTCCGCGACGGCGGCGCGGTTGAGGTGCAGGACCTCCGACCAGAACGACGGGCGCGTCGCGGCGACGCGGGTGGCGTCGCGGAAGGAGCCGCCGGCGAGGTGCTCGGTGCCGGCGTCGTCGACCTGCCGCAGGCGTCGGTACGCGGTGTAGGCGAGCACGTGCGGGAGGTGGCTCAGCAGGGCCACGGTGCGGTCGTGCTCGTCGGGGCGCAGGACCACGGGCATGGCCCGCATGCCCAGCGCGAGGTCGACCACGGCCGCGAGCGCGTCACGCGGCGCACCCGGGCGGGGCGTGACGATCCACGGCGACCCGTCGAACATGCCGCGCCGCGCGGCCCGGAAGCCGCTGCGCTCGGTCCCGGTCATCGGGTGGCCGCCGACGTGCACGACGTGTTCGAGGTCCAGCGCGTCGATCCCGAGCACCCCACCCCCCTGCACGGACGCGACCGTCGTGGCCAGGACCCTGCTCGTCCGCGCCTCGTCGACGTCGCGCAGCACGCCCGCCACCTGGCGTGCCGGGGTCGCCACGACGACGAGGTCGGCGTCGCGCACGGCGTCGGCGAGGTCGTCCACGACGGCGATCCCGGCGGCGGCCGCGGCGGCGCGCTGGGCAGGGTCCACGTCCGTGGCGACCAGGGGCCACCCGCGAGCGCGCGCGTCCAGTGCGACCGAACCCCCGATGAGGCCGAGGCCGACCACGGCGATGGTCCCGGTCTGCATCACGTGACCAGGTTGGGGCCGGGGCCGAGCAGGTCGGGCAGCCCCGACGGCCGGTCGGCGACGCGACCTCGCAGCGGCCGCTGGTGGACGCGGCCCCACCGCTGCTCGAGGGCCGGGTAGACGCCGAGCAGCTTCACCGTCGTGCGCTCCTCGAGGAGCTCCGTCAGCGCGGCCCGCAGGTCCGGGTCGTCGATGCCGCCGTCGCACTCGAGCACGAAGCCGTACTCCCCGAGCGCGCGGCTGAGGGGCCGGGACTCGATCCGCGAGAGGTTGAGGTGGCGGACCGCGAACGGCGCGAGCAGCTCGTGGACGGCACCGGGGCGGTTGCGGCCGGGGACCGCGAAGAACAGCACCTTGCCGTTGTCGTGGTGGACCGGCGCGCCGCGACCGACGACCGCGAACGCCACGTGGTCGTCGTCACCGTCGGTGAGGTCGTCGGGCAGCACCTCGAGGCCGGCGGCCTCGGCGGCGGCGGGGGTGGCCAGCGCCGCGGTCGTCGGGTCACCGCGTTCGGCGACCTGCTGGCAGGCGAGGCTGGTCGAGCCGACCCCCTCGAGGAGCTCGATGCCGAGCCCGCGCAGGTGGCCGGCGCACTGCGCCAGCGCGTGCGGGTGGCTGGCCACGGTCGTGACGTCCTCGAGGGTGGCGCCGGGCACCACCGCGAGGTGCAGCGTCGCCGCGACCTCGACCTTGCCCAGCACCAGCGCCTCGCTGATCTCGTGGACGAGGTGGTCGAC
>CAYMGL010000014.1:0-21209 GCA_964389945.1 uncultured Actinomycetota bacterium | reverse complement strand
CGGCGCGACGGGCGCCGACAGTAGGCTCGTCGACGCACAGACCGCACCCGACCACGAGGTTCCCCGTGACCACCCCCGTCCGCGTCGCCGTCACCGGCGCCGCCGGCCAGATCGGCTACGCCCTGCTGTTCCGCATCGCCTCCGGCGCGATGTTCGGCCCCGACCAGCCCGTGGCCCTCAACCTCATCGAGATCCCGCCGGCGCTGGACGCGCTCAAGGGTGTCGTCATGGAGCTCCAGGACTGCGCGTTCCCGCTGCTGACCGACGTCGTGCAGACGGCTGACGCCGCCGAGGGCTTCCGTGACGTCAACGTGGCCTGCCTCGTCGGTGCAAAGCCGCGTGGTCCGGGCATGGAGCGTGCCGACCTGCTCAAGGACAACGGCGGGATCTTCAAGCCGCAGGGCGAGGCCATCGCCGCCAACGCCGCTGACGACGTCAAGGTCGCCGTGGTCGGCAACCCGGCCAACACCAACGCACTGATCGCCGCGGCCAACGCCGAGGGCGTGCCGACCGATCGCTTCACGGCGATGGTCCGCCTCGACGAGAACCGGGCGAAGTCGCAGCTGGCCGAGCAGGCCGGCGTCCCGGTGCAGGAGGTCCGCAACCTCGCCGTGTGGGGCAACCACAGCCCGACCATGTTCCCGAACTTCGAGGCCGCCACCATCGGCGGCGACCCGGCGACCGAGGTGCTCGGTCGTGACTACCTCGAGGGCGAGTTCCTCTCGACCGTGCAGCAGCGCGGCAAGGCCATCATCGAGGCGCGTGGCGCCTCGTCGGCCGCGTCCGCCGCGAACGCACTGGTCGACCACGTGCGCAACTGGGCCGGCGGTGCAGCCACGCCCGACGGGCAGTACGTGTCGATGGCCGTGCCGTCCGACGGCTCCTACGGCGTCCCGGAGGGGCTCGTCTTCGGCTTCCCCGTCGCGACCGACGGTGCCGGCAACTACGAGATCGTCCAGGGCATCGAGCTCTCGTCGTACGCGCAGGACAAGCTCGACACGACGATCGCCGAGCTCGAGAGCGAGCGCGAGGCCGTGGCCGACCTCCTCTAGGTCGGCGACGTCCAGGTTGCGAGGGGCGCTCCGGCGCCCCTCGCGGCGTTGCGTCAGGGCCCACGCAGCTCGACCCAGTCGTAGGCCTCGACGCTGTTGCCGCGAAGGCGGCGGGCGAGCTCGTCGCCGCTGGGCTCGACGTCCTCGCCCACCTCGAGCACGACCGCGTCGTGGGCGAGCAGGCGGAGTCGCGCGGCCGCCGCCGCAGCGTCGGCGTCGGCCTGCAGCGCGACGTCGAGCAGCACGAGCTCGGGCCGCTCCCCGTCGAGGACCAGGTCGAGCGCCGCAGCGGTGCTCTCCACCCGGACGATCTCGTCGACGGTGTCGTCCACGAGGGACGCCAGCAGGAAGCCGTGCGCATCGTCCCGACAGGCGATGATCGCGGTCCGTCGCGGCTCGTCCACGCCAGCCCTTCCCCGGGTGCCGCCGAGGCCAGCGTGCGGCGCGCCCGTGCGGGTGTCACTGGGACATTCGTCACGGGTCGTGCGCCACCGGTCAGTGGCCGTGGCCGCCCACCTGGTCGTCGCTGAGGACGCCCCGCTCGACGAGGACCAGCAGGGCGACGAGGGCCGGTCCGACCACGACGACGGCGATCCCGAACCCGAGCAGCAGCGCCCACAGCGTCGGGCGTGCCCCCGCGGCCTGTGTGAGTCGGACCGTGTCGACGTGGAGCCACGGGTACTGGCCGACCCCCCAGCCGACGACCACGGCGCCGACCGACGCCGCTGCCGCGAAGCGTGCGCGGCCGAGCTCGTCGCGCAGCAGCAGCACGATGGTGCCGATGCCGCCCACGGCGGACAGCAGCACCAGCGGGAGCCCGCGGCCGGTGAGACCTGCGGTGAGCGTGGGCGCGTCGGCCGCCAGCACGGCGATGCCGCCCAGGGCCACCGGGCCGGTGATGACGGCCGTGCCGAGCGCGCGGCGTCGCATCGCCGCGGCGACGTCGTCGCGGCCCGCCCGCGCGGCGTCGTGGGTCAGCAGCACCGCGGCGAGGAACGCGGTGACCAGGACGGCCAGGACGCCGCCGAGCAGCGACGTCGGGCCGGTCCACGACGCCCAGCGGTCACCGGCACCCACCGCCGGGACACGACCCGAGGCGATGGCGCCCGCGATCGTGCCGAGGAAGAACGGCGTGATGATGGACGACGTCGAGAAGGCGACCCCGTAGACGCGGGCCCAGCGGAACGACGTGGCGTACTTGCGGAACGCGAAGCCGGCACCACGCAGCACGATGCCGATGCCGACGAACAGCCACGGCACGGCGAGCGTGCGCATCATCGCGCCGAACGCCGTCGGGAACCCGGTCCAGAGGACGACGAGGACGAAGATCAGCCAGACGTGGTTCGCCTCCCACACCGGCCCGATCGACTCGTCGACCTGCCGCCGGATCCGGCCGGCGCGGCGGTCGTTGCCGGCGGTGAGGTCCCAGAGCCCGGTCCCGAAGTCGGCACCGCCGAACACGGCGTACAGGACGACGCCGGAGAACAGGACCGCCGCCACCGCGTCGACGAGGCTCACGACGTGCTCCCGACGTCGGCCGCCTCGTCGTCGTTGCCGTAGACCGGTCCGGGGTCGCTGCCCTCGCGCCAGCGGCGCGCCATGCCACGCAGCACGGCGACCGTGCCGATCGTCATGGCGGTGTAGACCACGACGAGGATCGTGAAGCCGATCCACAGGTCGGGCGTGTCGGTGACCGCGTCGGTCGTGCGCATGAGCTCGTGCGCGATCCACGGCTGGCGGCCGACCTCGGTCGTGATCCAGCCGGTCTCGAGCGCGACGATCGACGCCGGCCCGGCGACCACCAGCGCCCGCAGCGCCCAGCGGTCGGTGGGCACGTCGCGTCGCCGCCACCACAGCCATGCGAGGACCAGCGACAGGCCGGCGAGCAGGGTGCCGATCCCGACCATGGCCTGGAACGAGAACCGGACGATGTTCACCGGCGGCCGCTCGTCGCGAGGGATGTCCCGCAGGCCCGTGACCTCACCGTCGAACGAGTTCGTGGCGAGGAACGACAGCAGCCCGGGGACAGGCACCTCGATCCCGCCCCGCAGCTCCTCGGCCTCCTCGTCCCAGACGCCGCCGATGTCGAACGGCGCACGGGGTCCGCTCTCGGGCAGCCCCTCCATCGCGGCGAACTTCGCCGGCTGCTCGGCCGCCACACGCTGCCCCGCGACGTGCCCCATGACGGGCTGCAGGGGCGCCGCGACGAGACCTGCGACCAGCGGGATCGCCAGGCCGAGGCGGTGGTAGCGGTCGTCGCGTCCCCGCAGGAGCCCGACCGCGTAGACCCCGGCGACCGTGAAGCCGACGACCATGAAGGCCGCCAGCCACATGTGCGGGAAGGTCGTCATGACCGGCCCGTTCAGCAGCGCGTCCCACGGCCGGATCTCGGTGACGACGCCGTCGACCACCTCGATGCCCTCCGGCCCGTTCATCCAGCCGTTGACCGACATGATCATGAACGTGCCGAGCGTCCCGCTGGCGATGACCGGCCACAGCGTGCGGATGTGCCAGCGGGCCGGCAGGCGGTCCCAGCCGTAGACGTACATCCCGAGGAAGATCGCCTCGAGGAAGAAGAAGACACCCTCCAGCGCGAACATCAGGCCGATCGCATCGCCGTACTGCTCCATCAGCCCGGGCCACAGCAGCCCCATCTCGAAGCTGAGGATCGTGCCCGAGACCGCGCCCACGGCGAACAGGACCAACGCGACCTTGGACCAGCGACGGGCCAGCAGCAGGGCGTCCTCGTCACCGCGCAGCCCGCGGCGGTGTGCCACCCAGATCAGCAGCGGGAAGGCCACGCCGAAGCACGCGAGGATGATGTGCCAGCCCAGCGACAGCGCCATCTGGTTGCGCGCGATCAGGAAGTCGGTCGCGGTCGCAGCGGCTGACGTGGTGGCCAGTGGGAGCATCGGGTGCCGTCCGGCGGCGGGTGTGCGAGTGTGGCGTGCGTCGCCGGCGTGCGCCGGGTCGGACCGGCGCTGGCCGACGTGGGGTCAGGGCGCGTCGAGCGGGGTCGTCGAGCGTGGGTGGTGCGCCGCGTCCTCGTGCCGCGCGAGCCAGATCGCGAAGAGGAACCCGGTGAACAGCATCCACACCCCGTACAGGCCGGGGATGATCGCGAGGTCGCCGTCGTCGAGGACCGAGATCGCGATCGTGATCGCGAGGGTGGAGTTCTGCAGGCCGGTCTCGACCGAGATCGTCAGGGCCTGGTCCCAGGCGATGCGGGCGAGGCGTGCGACGCCGTAGCCGACGGCCAACGCCGCCGCGTTCAGCGCGATGAAGGCGGGCGCGAACCTGGGGCCGTCGCTGACGACGAGGTCCCACTCCTGGATGACCAGGACGACGATGACGACGGCCAGGAAGGCCCCGGCGGCGACCTTCGACCGGTCGGCGACCCGGACCGACCAGTCTGGTGCGCGGTTGCGGATCGTCATGCCGATGAGCACCGGGACGATGGTCAGCGCGGCGACCTGCAGCATGACCTCGCCGACCGGGAAGTCGATGGCGACGCCCTCGTCGGCGAACGTCCGGAAGCCGAGGTCGAGCAGGAACGGCATCGTCAGCCAGACCACGCTGTTGGACAGGGCGGTCAGCGTGACCGACAGGGCCCGGTCCACGTCCGCCGCGTGCACGACGAGGTTCGAGGTCGTCCCGCCCGGCGACGCCGCCAGCAGCACGATGCTGACCGCGAAGACGGCGTCGAGGTCGAACACGGTCGCCACGGCGAAGCCGAGCAGGGGCAGCAGCACCAGCTGGCACAGCAGGCCCACGCCCACCTGCCTGGGGGCCGCGAGGACCCGCCGGAAGTCGTCGACCACCAGCGCCATGCCCAGCGACACCATGATGAGGAAGATCGCCAGCGGCAGCACCACCTCGGCGACGAGTCCACCCTCCAACTGCCCGCTCCTCTCCCGTGTCCGGCGCACCCTGCCACATCGCGGGCGGGAGGGTGCGCAGGGGCGCCGTAACCTGCCCGGCCGGACCAGACCAAGGACCAGCCCGTGCCCCGCGTGTTCTCCGGCATCCAGCCCAGCGGTGACCTCCACCTCGGCAACCACCTCGGGGCGATCGTCAACTGGGTCGGCATGCAGGACACCCACGACGCGACCTACTGCATCGTCGACCTCCACGCGATCACCGACGGGCACGACCCCGCCGAGCTGCGCCGTCGCACGCTCGAGATGGCGACCGTGCTGCTGGCCGCCGGGATCGACCCCGAGCGGTCGACGCTCTTCGTCCAGAGCCACGTGACCGAGCACGCGCAGGCCGCCTGGTTGTTCGACTGCATCGCCGGGTTCGGCGAGCTCGGCCGCATGCCGCAGTTCCGCGAGAAGTCCGACAAGGCGACCGAGCGTGGCGACCAGGTGACGGCGGGGCTGTTCACCTACCCGGTGCTGCAGACCGTCGACATCGTCCTGCACGATGCCGACGAGGTGCCGGTGGGGGAGGACCAACGACACCACATCGAGCTCGCCCGCGACCTCGCGCAGCGGTTCAACCACCGCTTCTGCGACGAGGAGGACCCGATCTTCGTGCTGCCCCGGGCGATCCACCCCGCAGCCGCGGCGCGGGTGATGGACCTGCAGGAGCCGACGAACAAGATGAGCAAGTCGACCTCGTCACCCAAGGGCATCGTCTACGTGCTCGACGAGGCGAAGCAGGTCGAGAAGAAGTTCAGGTCGGCCGTGACCGACTCGGTCGGCGAGGTGAACTACGACCGCGACGCCCAACCGGGCCTCTCCAACCTCATCGAGGTCAACGCCGCCGCCAGCGGTCGCACCGTCGAGGAGGTGGCCGCCGCCCACGCCGGCGACCGCTACGGCCCGCTGAAGGTCGAGACGGCCGAGGTGGTCGTCGAGCTGCTCCGCCCCATCCGCGAGCGCTACGCCGAGCTGGCCGGCGACCCCGGTGAGGTGGAACGCCTCCTCGCGGCCGGTGCCGCCAAGGCCCGCCAACAGGCTGCCGGCGTGCTCGACCGCGCGTACGACGCCATGGGCTTCCTGCGCGCCTGACCCTCGCCGGTGCCCCGCTCGCGCGGTGACGCCGGGGCCCGCTCGCGGGGTGTCAGCCCCTGACGTTGCGGGCGAGCAGGGCCGCGTCGGCGGCGCTGCCCCACGACAGGGTCAGGCCGGCGCCCCCGTGGCCGTAGTGGTGCAGGACGAGGCAGTCGCGGCCCGGCCCGAGCTCGAGCCGGACCGTGGGGCGCGACGGGCGCAGGCCGACGCCGGCGGCGAAGGGCTCGACGCCCTCGAGGGTCGGGACGAGTGCGCGGCACCGGGCCATGATCCCCGCCGTGACGTCGGGGTCGGGCGTGCGGTCCGCCTGGCCGGCGACCGACGTCCCGCCGCACAGGACCGTGCCGTCGCCCCGCGGGACGACGTAGGCAGGGCCGTCCGGGTGCTCGGCGTCGAGCCACACGTCGTCGAGCGGCGCGCCCAGGTCGTCGGTCCGGACCAGGACCGCCTGCCCGGCCACCGGCACCAGCGTCTGGTCGTCGGCGAGGGCGCGCGCACCCACGCCCGCGCAGTCGACCACGAGGTCGACGCCCGGTCGCCATGCGTCGTCGAGGTCGTCCAGCAGCACCTTGGCGACCTGGACGTCCGCCTCCGCGAGCTGTGCCAGGAGCCAGGTCAGGTACGTCGGCATGGCCGCGACCCACGACGTGAAGCGCCAGCCGTCGAGGAAGGGCGCAGGGAGGTCGTCGGTCTCGCGGACCGCGTCGGGCATCGTGCTGCGCCAGCCCGGGTCGACGTCGGGTGCCCGGAAGCGCTCGTGCACGGTGCGGGCGCGCACGCCGGCCTCGGGCACCGCCGTGAGGGCAGCGAGCCGCTCGGCCGTCGCCCGCCCCCAGGCAGCGGTCGTGGGCGAGTCGTCGACGAGGTACGGGTACCAGAACGCCGCCGCCACGGCCGAGGTCGTCGCACGTGGGTCCTCGGCCGTGAGCAGGTCGACGGCCCAGCCGTCGGCGACCAGCGCGAGTGCCGTCGTGCACCCGATGACGCCGGCCCCGACGACGACTGCTCGTGGTGTGTCCGACATCTCGTCTCCGTCCGGTCGAGCCCGACGCGACGTCGGGGGCGTCCGAGTCTGCCGGACGACCCGGCTCGTAGGCTCGTCGCCGGTCGGACCCGGAGGCTCGGTGGAGGAACTGCGCAGGTGGGACGCGGTCGAGACCGCGGCAGCGATCGCGGCGGGACAGGTGTCCACGGCCGAGGTCGTCGCGGCCGCCGTCGACCGTGCCCACGCCGCCGACGAGCTCGGCGCGGTCGCCGCGCCGCTGTTCGCCAGCGCGCGTGCGCGTGCCACCCACGGCGTCCAGGGCCGCCTCGGTGGCGTCCCCACGGCGGTCAAGGAGATGTTCGGCATCGCCGGTGCGCCGCTGCGTCACGGGTCGCGCGCCTGGGAGGGGCACCGGGCCGAGCACACCGAGCCGGCGGCCCAGCAGCACCTCGACACCGGGTTGATCGCGATCGCGACGACCACCATGTCGGAGTTCGGCCTCACCACGACCGCCGAGGCGCTCGGTGGTCCGCCGACGCACAACCCGTGGCGGCACGGGTACTCCACCGGTGGCTCGTCGGGTGGGTCGGCGGCACTGGTCGCGGCCGGCGTGGTGCCGATCGCCATGGGCGGCGACGGCGCCGGGTCGATCCGGATCCCCGCCGCCGGGTGTGGTGTCGTCGGGCTGAAGCCGTCCCGTGGCCGCATGGCGGGCCTCGGCGAGCTCGACCGGGCGCCCGTCACCGTCGCGGTCCCGGGCGTCCTCGCCCGGACCGTCCGTGACGTGGCCGCGTACCACGCGGCGGCCGAACGTGCGCACGCGTCGCCGGCGGGGCTGCGACCGATCGGCGACGTCACCGGGCCCTCGCGCAGCCGGCTGCGGGTGGGTGTCTGCACGGTCGCGCTCAACGGTGCGCCGGTGGACCGCGAGGTGGCCGCCGCGACGACGGCGACCGCCGATGCGCTCGCCGACGCGGGGCATGCGGTCGAGCCGGTGACCTACCCCCACGGCCAGGCGTTCGAGGAGGCCTTCATCGCCTACTTCGGCATCCTCGCCGCGGGCAGCTCGGTGCTCGGGCGACGGGCGCTCGGCGCCGACTTCGACACCGACCTGCTCGACCCGTGGACCCGCGGGCTGGCCGCCCACGGTCGCCGCAGTGCGTGGCGGCTGCCGCTGGTGCTGCGGGAGCTGCGCCGGGGCACGCACGACAACCGCCAGGTCCACGGCCGCCACGACGTCGTGCTGACGCCCACGACGGCGCACACCGCCCCGCCCCACGGCCACCTCGCGCCGACGGTGCCGTTCGACCTCCACCTCGAGCGGCTGCGGCGCTACATCCCGTTCGCGCCCCTGCACAACGTGGCCGGGACGCCGGCCATCTCCGTGCCCGCGGGGACGAGCGCGGCGGGGCTCCCGATCGGGGTCCAGCTCGCCGCGTTGCGGGGCGAGGAGCGACTCCTCCTCGAGCTCGCGTTCGAGCTCGAGGAGCTGCGCCCGTGGCCGCTGCTGGCGCCCGGGCACGTCGCCGCGAACGCCTGACCGGCCACGCCGTCCGCACGCCCCGCGGCAGCAGGCAGGGGACCGGCTCGCCGTCGTCGAACCACCCGTGTGCACACGTTCCGCGGGAGTCCCCTCGTGCCACACGCCCTTGCACACCCTGTCCGTCGTGCCGCTGCGGCCGTCGCGCTGGTCGCCCTCGCTGCGACCGCGCTCGGCGGCGGGGTCGCCGCAGCCACGACCGGCGATCGCACCGGCCCCGGTGACGCCGCCGGCTCGGACGCGGCCCTGACGACGCCGTTCGCCCTCGTGGACGACCGCGACGTCGACGACCGCCTCGACCAGCCGGAGGACCGCTACGCGCTCGCCGGCGGCTGCTACGTGGTCGAGACCGTCGACGGCTACGTGGCCCGGGGCGAGACCGTGGTGCGCACCGATGCGACCCGCGAGGAGGCGCTGCCCTTCCACCTCCAGCCGACCGAGCTCGGTCGCTACCTGCTCGCCGCCGACGAGGGCCCGGCGGACGTCCCCGGCGCCGACTGGGACGACCGCTCCTACCTGACCCTGGTCAGCCAGGACGTCCCGGCGGGTGTGACCACCGTGGGTGTCGGCCTCGACCTGTGGCTGCGTGACGCGCCCTCCGACGACGCGGACTTCGCCGTCGTCGCAGCCGGCGAGGACCCCGAGGCACGTGACGAGGCGGGCCAGCCCTACCTGCTGACGCTGCCCGACCGCGTGGCGCAGCCGACGTTGGGCGAGGTCCGCTTCCATCTCGCCGAGGGCGACGAGGACTGCGCCCGTTGGCCCGAGGTCGCGACCAACACCTCCGGTGAGCCGGCCCCGAACCCGGCGGGCCCGGCCGCGCCGGTGAAGGGCTTCTTCGAGGCGCACGTGCACGGCATGGCCTACGAGTTCCTCGGCGGCGAGCTGCGCTGCGGCCAGCCCTGGCACCGCTGGGGCGTCGAGTACGCCCTGCCCGACTGCTACGAGGACGGCAACCTCCACAACGGCCTGCTGGAGGTGGGTCTGGCCGGCCAGTCGCCGACCGACCCGGTGGCTGCCTACGACCCCGTCGGGTGGCCGACCTTCGCCTACTGGCCCAAGCACGACACGCTGACCCATGAGCAGTACTACTGGCGGTGGCTCGAGCGCGCCTACCACGGCGGCCTGCGGCTGACGACGATCCTCCTGGTCGAGAACACGGCCCTGTGCCAGCTCTTCCCGGTCAAGGAGAACTCCTGCAACGAGATGGACTCGGTGCGGCTGCAGGCGCAGCGGATGTTCGAGCTGCAGGACTACGTCGACGCGCAGTCCGGCGGGCCCGGCGAGGGCTGGCTGCGGATCGTCACGACCCCGGGCCAGGCCCGCCAGGTGATCAACGACGGTCGCCTCGCGATCGTGCTCGGCATCGAGGTGTCCGAGCTGTTCGACTGCCGGGCGCCGCTCGACCAGCCCCAGTGCACGACCGAGTCGATCAGCGCCAGCCTGCGCGAGGTCGCCGACATGGGCGTGCGCCAGATGGAGCTGATCAACAAGTTCGACAACGGCCTGTCCGGGGTCACCGGGGACGGTGGCGAGACGGGGATGATCGTCAACCAGGGCCAGTTCCTGACCAGCGGGCACTTCTGGGACTTCGACACCTGCCCCGAGGACATCCCCGTCAGCGACACGGGGCACGCCCACGCCCACCACGACTACCCGGGGGAGCAGCACGACAAGACCCAGCTGAACCTCAACGATGACGTCGCCCAGGGCAACGCCGACGAGATCGACGTCCTCGCGGGCATCATCATCGACCAGTTCGGCCCGGCCAGTCGACCGGCGCCGGTCTATCCGTCCGGTCCGCACTGCAACACCCGCGGCCTGAGCGACCTCGGGCGGCACCTGATCAGCGAGATGGCCGAGTTCGGGATCCTCTTCGACCCCGACCACATGTCCGCGGCGGCCCAGCGCGAGGCGCTGGACCACCTGGAGGACGTCGTCGTCCCCGCGCTCCACGAGGACGCCGAGGCTGCCGGGCGCCCGACCAGGATCCCCGGTGTGATCTCGAGCCACAGCTGGGGCAACGACGTGGTCTACCAGCGCATCTTCGACCTCGACGGGATCGTGGCGCCGAGGACGAACCGGGCCGATCGCTTCGTCGAGTACTGGGCCGAGCGTCGCGACTGGCACGAGGAGCACGCACCGGCCGGCGCCTTCTTCGGGCTCGGCTACGGCGCCGACACCAACGGTCTCGGTGGCCAGCCCGGACCCCGCAGCGAGCCGGAGGCGCCCCTGCAGTACGAGGGCGGGTTCCCCGCGCCGATCGGCGACGTGACGATCTTCCAGCAGACCTCCGGCCTGCGGACCTACGACGTCAACACCGACGGTGTCGCGCACTACGGCCTGTTCGCGGACTGGTTCCGTGAGGTGCAGCTCGCAGCACGCGAGCAGCTCGGCGCACAGGCGGAGCTGCAGCTGACGCGCGACATGCTCAACGGTGCCGAGGACTACCTGCGGACCTGGGAGCGCGCCGTGTACGGCGGCGGTGACTGCGTGCTCGACGGCTCGACGCCCCAGGTCGACGACCTGCACGCGGCGGTGGGGCTCGAGGTCGAACGCTTCCTGACCGCGATCGGCCAGCCCGTCGACCGCCAGGGCGCCGCGTACGTCTACTGCGTGGAGGACGAGCAGGGACGGGCCCGCGCCATGGAGGTGCCGTTCGACGCTGACGGGCGCGCCGGTGCGCCGACCCCGAGCGACGTGCAGCTCGAGCCGGCCCCGGCGACGCACACGCACGGCGGCACGCTGGTCGCCGCCGCGGCCGAGCCGGCACTGGCCGCCACCGGGGGTGGGGCAGCGCTGCTCGGGCTCGGCCTCGTCGGCCTCGCGTTCGCCGCGGTCAGTCGCGGACGGGACGAGCAGCGGTGACGGCGTCGAGCCAGGCGATGGCGTCGGCCCAGACGGTGTCGCTGAAGCGTTCGCGGAGCAGGCCCACGTGCCCGATCGCCCGGCCCCCGTGGTCGGCCGGGTCCACGAGCACGTACTCGGTGGGGCCGGTCGTGCGGTCCCACACCGCGCGTGACGAGCCGAGCGTCGCCCACGCGTCGTCGGTGGCCAGCAGGACGCGCGTCGGGGCCGTCACCTCCTCGTAGCGGGTCGTCACGGACGGGTCGTCGAAGAAGAAGCCGGGCCGTCGGCACCACGAGGCCCACTGCCGCATCGCGCCACCCGGCGCGTCCTCGGCGAGGCCGGCCCAGCCCGGGAGGTGGCCGGTGAGCCGCGTGAGCAGCGGGATGGCGAGATACATCGCCGGGACGAGCTGCGGCCACGCCGAGCGCTTCAGGCCGCGCCACGCGCCGGACATCGATGCGATCGCCACGACGGCGTCGACGTCGCCGGGGTCCTCGGTCAGGCCGAGCAGCCATGCGCCGGCCGAGTGCCCCACGAGCGCGACGGGGGCGCTGCCGGCCCGGGCGCGAGCCGTTCGGAGCACGGTCGTGAGGTCGCGTGTGCCCCACTCGACCATCGCCCCCGGGACGGCCCGGGCATCGTCGGGGGAGTTGCCGACGCCCGGGAAGTCGAACCGCAGCGCCGTCCACCCCGCGGCGGCGAGGGCGTCCGCGAGGTCCCCCAGCACCCGTGCTGGGACTGCGACGCCCGGCGCCACGACGGCCACGCCGCGGCTGGGCCTCTCGGGCTCGTGCCAGGTGGCAGCCAGCTGCACACCGGCGCCGGTGTCGAGCAGGGTCGAGCTGGTGGACATCGTGTGCCTCCGGGCTGGGGGGACGGGGGACGGCGGGGGTCACGGCGCGTCTATGACGGTCGTCATAGACGCGCGTCGAGGAGCATAGCGCCAGTTATGACGACCGTCATAGTCAATGGCTATCCTGCGCGGGCATGACGACCGAACCGCGCATCCCGGCGGCGGCGCCGCTGGACGCGGCGACCGCCGACCGCCTCGATGCCAAGACCCGCATGGTCGTCACGACGGCCAAGCTGCTCCAGCGGCAGGGCTACCACGCCACCGGGCTCAAGCAGGTGGTCGAGGAGGCGCGCGCCCCGCGTGGCTCGATCTACCACCACTTCCCGGGCGGCAAGGAGGAGCTCGCCGTCCAGGCGCTCGGCGTGGCTGCTGACGAGCTGACGCGCGCGATCGAGCGTGCCGCCGCGCGCTGCGAGGAGCCGGCGCAACTGGTGCGTGCCCTCGGTGCTGCGCTGGGTCGGTGGTTGACGGGCTCGGCGTTCGAGGAGGGGTGTCCGGTCTCGACGGTCGTCCTCGAGACGGCGCCGGCATCGGCCGACCTCACGCGTGCCGCGGCCGCCGCCTACGGGCAGTGGGTCGACCTGCTGCGCGCACGCCTCGTCGCGGCCGGGCTCGAGGACAGCGAGGCGCTCGCGCTCGCCACGACCGTCCTGGCCGGCATCGAGGGTGGTCTGCTGCTGGCCCGGGCCAACGAGGACACCGGTCCGCTCGACACCGTCGTCGTCCAGCTGGCGGGCCTGGTCGAGACACGACTCGGCGCCGCCTGAGACCGGTTCGGGCGATTGCTGTCCGTGGTGCTGCGGACACTGTCCGATATGATCGGTTCGTGGCGCCGTGCTCGACCACAGGAGACCGGGCCCGCCATGCGAGGTGTCCCGTGTCGCGTCGTGCCCGAACGCCGAGTGGCGAGCTGATCGAGCGCGGGCTCGTGGACGGGTTGACCGTCCACGACGCTGCGGGTCGTTGCCTCTACGCCTCGCCGACCTTCGAGGCGCTGCTCGGCTATCCCGCCGAGGAGCTGCTCGGTCGGACACCGGCACGCGCCGCCGTCCACCGCGACGACGTCGACGCCCTGGTCGCGGCCCAGGCCGAGGCGCTCCGGACGGGGGCGCCGTGGCGACTGCTCTACCGCGCGCGCCGCCACGACGGTGCCTTCATCTGGGTGGAGTCGGCCGGGCGGGCCGTGCCGACCGACGAGGGCACGCGACTCGTGGTCGTCACTCGGGAGGCGGCCCCGTCGACCTCACTGCGCCACGGGGTGGCCGAGGAGCGCCAGGTCGCACAGCGGATCAAGGAGCTCACGGCCCGCCAACAGCGGTTCCTCACCACGATCAGCCACTGGGCGAGGGAACCGCTGACGGCGGTCGTCGGCATGGCCGAGCTCCTCCGGCGCCGGGGCGACGACCTCGACCGGGAGGAGCGTCGTGCCCTGACCGAGCGGCTCCATGCCAACGCCGACCAGCTGCGTGACCTGCTGGAGGAGGCGACCGAGGCCGACGAGCTCTCCCGCGCCGACGTGGTGGTCCAGCGACGGGTGGTGGACGTCGCCCAGCTCGTCGACGCCGCCGTTGCCGAGGTGGCGTCCGAAGGGCGCGCCGTGGAGGTGGAGGTCGACCACGACCTCCACGCCGTCGTGGACCGCGGCAAGGTGCACAGGATCCTGCAGATCCTGCTGCGAAACGCCCGCCAGCACGCCGGCCCGGACGCGACCATCCGCGTCACGGCCCGGGCGACCACCGACGCCCTCGAACTGCTCGTCGACGACGACGGCCCGGGCATCCCGCCGGAGGACCGCGCCGTCGTCTTCGAGCCGTTCGCCCACCGCGAACCCGACGCGACGGACGCCGGCACGGGGCTCGGCCTGTACCTCGTGGCCGAGCTCGTCGCGCTCCACCGCGGACGCGTCCGCGCCGAGGAGGCCCCCGGTGGCGGCGCCCGCTTCCGGGTGACGCTGCCCCGGCCGCGGGCGGACGCCCGCGTCGCCGCCGCCGAGGGCGACCACGGCCGTGCCACGGCTGCCCTGGCCCCGGAGGCGCAGCGCTTCGTGACCCAGCTGCTCACCACCCTGCGGGACCGCACCGGGATGGGCCTGGTCTACCTCTCGGTGCTCGACCGAACGAACCAGCACATCCTCGCCGTGGCTGGCGACAAGGAGGTCGCGGGGATCGAAGCCGGCCTGCGCATCCCCATCGAGGAGACCTACTGCGCACGCATGGTCGCCGACGAGCTCGACCACGTCGTGGGGGACACGGCCACGCACCCCGTCACCGCGGGACTCCCGGCGACGGCCGACGGCCTCGCCTGCTGGATCGGCGTGCCCGTCCACCTCCCCTCGGGGCACGTGCTCGGTTCGTTGTGCTGCGCGGACGACACCGCCCGCCCCGGCCTGTCGCAGGCGGCCGCCGACGAGCTGCGCAGCTTCGCCGACATCCTCGGCGGGCAGCTGGCCATGGAGGGCTTCCTCGCCCGCAGCCCCCTCGACGCGACCGGGCGCGTCGCCGCCGCGCTCACCAGTCCCGGCGCCATCACGCCCGTCTACCAACCGATCGTCGACCTCGAGACGGGCACGGTGGCGGGCGTCGAGGCGCTGTCCCGCTTCCCCGGCCACGACCGGGTGACCGACCTCTGGTTCGCCGACGCGGCCCGTGCCGGGCTGCTGCTCGACCTCGAGGTGCATGCCGCCGAGCAGAGCCTGGCCGCCCTGGACACGCTGCCGGACGACGTCTACCTCACGATCAACGTGTCGCCCGCGACCGTTCGCAGCCGCGAGCTGGGGGCGTTGCTCGCCGAGGCGCCGCTCGACCGGATCGTGCTCGAGATCACCGAGCACGCGGCCGTCGACAACTACCGACCGCTGGTCGACGCGCTCGACCCCCACCGCGACCACGACCTGCGCATCGCCGTGGACGACGTCGGCACGGGGCACGCCGGCCTGGGCCACCTCGTCCGACTGCGTCCCGACATCATCAAGGTCGACCGGTCGATCGTGGACACGCTGGACACGGATCCGGCGCACGCGGCGGCCGTCGGCGGGATCGTGCGGATGGCCGACCACCTCGACGCGACGCTCGTGGCCGAGGGGATCGAGCGGCAGGCGACGCTCCACGCGGTGCGCGACGTCGGCTTCACGCACGCGCAGGGCTACCTGCTCGCACCACCCGCGGCCACGCTCGACGTCGACGCGGTCAGCTCGCGGGTCCAGGGGCTGGTCGCGTCCGCCTGAACGGCCGGTTCGCGACTCGTGTCCCGCGCGCGCTCACTGCCCCGCTGGTCGGTCAGCCGCGGCGGAGCTCGCGGCGCAGCAGCGTGGCCAGCACGCCGTAGCCGCCCTCGTTGACGTGGATCTCGTCGTCGGTGAACAGCGCCGGCGAGGGCTGTCCCTGGTCGTCCAGCAGGAACCGGTGCCAGTCCACGTACGACCATCGCGGCAGGCGGTCGATGCGCGCACGGATCGCGTCGTTGGCCGCGGCGACCTCGCCGAGCACGTCGCGGCGCCCCGGACTCGGCTTGATCGAGACGAACCAGCACGACGTCGCCGGGAGCTGCGCGGCCACCATCTCGGCGAGCGCGCCGAACTGCTCGGTCACGTCCGCCGCGCTCGCGCCCCTCGCGAGGTCGTTGTCGCCGCAGTAGACGACCAGGCGCGCGGGGGACTGCGGGACGACGAGCCGCTCGAAGTAGCGCCGGCACGCCTCGAAGGTCGAGCCACCGAACCCCAGGTTGACGACGTCGTGGACGCCGACGGCGTCGCCCAGGTCCGGCCACAGACGGAAGGTGGACGAGCCGTAGAAGACGGTGCGCGTCGGTGACGGCGGCGGGCGGACGGCGCGGTGCTCCAGCGCCCGGACGTCGAACTCGAACTCCTCGTGGACGCCGTCCACGTCGCCGAGGTTCGTCACGATGCCGTCGAGGTCGGCCTCGGGCCGTTGGACCGCGTGGGCGAGCTCGATCGCCTCCTCCACGTGGCCGCGGAACTCCTCCCGGTAGTCGGCGAGGAAGGCCTGCATGGCGTCGCGGTCGTCGACGTCCACGCCGCGCTCGGCCATGGTGAACGACGGCTTGACGACACAGCTGAACACGGCCCGGTGGGCCGGCTCGTCGAAGTTCGCGAGGGCCACGGGGACGATCCGGGGCCGGCTGGCGAAGCGGGCGCTCATCAGGAAGGCGCCGGCCTTCAGCGGCCCGGGGGACACGGCCGTCCGGCTCTGCTCCTCCGTGATCGTGCCCTCCGGCGCGATCGCGAACGGCCGGCCGCTGGCGAGCACGTCCTCGCACGCGGCGAGGAACGCCTCCTTGCGCTGGCGCTTCTCCTCGGGTGACTCGTCGATCCAGCCGGACTCCGGCGTCACGACGCCGATGTGCTCCAGCCGGTCGTAGTAGTCGGCACGCCAGAACTCGGTGGCATCGTTCGTGCGCGCGATCCGCAGGCCGTCGCCGTACGTCGGCTCCATCAGCACGCTGCTGACGAAGTGGGAGTCCGGGTTGAACAGGAACCCGTTGGGCAGGATCGAGTCGTCGGCGTACGCCATGTGGTTGTAGATGAGGATGCAGTTGCCGTCGTCGGGCAGGTGCTCGAGCCCGCTGATGACGTACGGCACGTGGGTGAGGGCGTCGCGGAAGTAGCGCGAGGCGATCCGGCGCAGCTCGGCCGGGTCCTCCTCGTCGCTCCGGGCGACGGCCTCGTACGTGGACAGCAGGCCCGCCACGAAGCGGTGCCCGCGTTCGAGGTCGCGCAGGAGGTCGAGCGCGAGACTGGCCACGGACTGCTCGGCCGGCGTGCCCTCGAACTGCGTCTCGTAGAGCCGCCGGAAGCCGTCGTCCCGCGTGAGCTTGTTGCCCAGCAGGTGGGGCACGCCGTACAGCCGCGAGTTGACCGGCAGCGCGGGCTTGCTGTCCTCGATGAGGTGCTCGGTGGCGGCGATGCCGCCGTCCTCGGGGACCGTCCCGTCGTGGGTCCGGGTGGACAGCAGGTAACGGCGCAGCTGCCAGAGCTGCTGCTCGAGCACCGCGCCCAGCCACGCGGGCCGCTGGGCCAGGAGCTGCGCGAGGGCAGCGCGGGGGACGTGGGCGACGGTCGTGTCGCGGGTCGCCTCCACGTCGTACGGCGCCGGCACCGTCCCCGTGACGGCCGACCAGCAGAGCAACGTCCCGGATCGCACCGCGTACCGCACGGCGGTCTGCACCGGCTCGTCCGTGTCCTCGGCGGAGACGCGGAACCGCAGCGCCGCCCGGCCCGACAGCAGCAGCCAGAGACCGTCGCTGGCCGTGCCCTCCGCCAGGAACTGCGTCCCGCCCGGGATCCGGTGGATCGTGCTGTTGTCCGCCAACCAGGTCCGGCACGCCGCCGGGAGCGGGGAGAAGCAGGCGGACCGGCGGTACATGTCGTGGACCGCCCCTGCCTCCGGGGCAGCCGCGAGGGGGAGCCCTGCGTCCGCGCCGGACGGGGCCATCGGCGGCGTCGGCGACGTGCCCCGGGCCTCCCACAACATCGCGGCCGCAGCACGGAACGTCAGCTCGACCAGGGCCGCCTTCAGCCGGGGCGCCGTCTCGGCGAGCTCGTCCCAGGCCGCGAGCGGCATGCGGAGGACGTGACCGTCACCCGCCCCGATGACCGTCACCCGGTGCCGTCGGAGCGTCAGTCCGCTCCACCCGATCGGCAACCAAGGGTGCTGCGCGTGGCCGACGCCGTCGCGGGCGCGACCGGCCACGAGGTGCTCGTGGTCGACGTCGCCGTCCACGAGGAAGTCCAGGTGGGTGGCGACTGCGTTCCGGCGGACCAGCACGTCGCCGCGGCTGAACGCGACGAGCTGCGTGTTCTCGCGCAGAAGGGCCGCCCACGCGTCGTCCCCGGCGCCGGCCGTGTCGCGCGTGAGGGCGTCGACGAGCTCCTCGACGGCGTCGGCAGCGCGCGCGGCACCGGTCATGACCGTGCCTCGTGGCGCGCCGCGTCCACCGTCATGTCAGGTCACCGCGGCGAGCAGGTCGACGGTCTCGAGCTCCCGCCGCAGGTCGTCCAGGAACTGCTCCACCGGACCGGCCCCCAGCTGCGACGCGTCGTAGGCGAGATGGGCCGAGGCGATCCAGCGGGTCGACGTCGTGGCACCGCCGAACTCGTCGGCGCCTGCGACCTGCCGCTGCTCCGCGGCCGACAGGGTCAGGCGCAGGGGACTGTCGACGCGCGACCCGTCCGGAGTGTCGCCCCACCCGTCGCCGACCAGCGCGAAGCTTGCGTGGGCGGCCGGGTCGGCGTCCTGCCCGGCCCGGCCGTGTGCGGCGCGGGCAGCGAGGGCCGGCACGGTCAGGTCCTGGGCGCACGCGACGACCGTCGTGACGGCACCGTCCGCGGCGGGCTGCACGAGCGCGAGGTCGACGTCGCGCTGCTGGTCCGGTCGGTCCGGTGCGTGGACCCCGGGGTGTCGGCGCAGCGCACGGCACACCGCGTGGGCGAGTGGCGCGAGCGGCGTGAGCTCGATGCCGGTGCGTCGCAGCACGGGCTGGTGCAGGCGCCCGACGCCGTGGAGCAGGCGCGTCAGGTCGAGGTCGATCGTGACGGTGCCGGGTGCGTCGCCGACCGCGACGTCGCGGCCGCGCGCGCGATCGATCTCGCGACGGGCCAGGTCAGCCGTGACGGGTCCCGTGGCAGCGATGTCCTCGGGGCCCAGGCCGGCGTCGCGCAGGAGGCGGCGGGCGAGCGGTGACGCGAGGGCACGCCCACGACGCGGCGGCGTGGTCGGTCGCCGACCGTGGTCCCCGCGGGCCGTGCGGTCGACGTCGCCCGGCGTGATCCGGCCCCGCGTGCCGGTGCCGGTGACGTCGGTCGGTTCGAGGTCGTGCTCACGCAGCAGTCGACGGACCTTCGGCGACAGTCGTGGGCTCGTGGCCGCGTCGGGCCGCCGGGCGATGATCGCGCTGCTCGTCATGCCCTGCTCCCTCGTGGCGCCGCTTGACACGGGCGCGTGTCCTACCTAGTGTTGCAAGAGTAACAAACGATTGCAAAGCGCGGCAACGGCCGCGCAAGACAGAGTGGGGACGGCGTGGCAAGCGGGAGCTCGGAGTTCGCCCAGACAAGCATCGCGGCACCGGGGATCCTCACGGTCGACTGGGAGGAACGCGTCGACTACGACCGGCTGCGCGAGTACCGGTTGTCGCGCGCCCGGGCGGCGCTCGACGCGAGCGAGCTCGGTGCACTGCTGGTGTTCGAGAGCTCGAACGTGCGCTACCTCAGCAGCACCCACATCGGGACCTGGGGCTACAACAAGACCGAGCGGTGGGTCCTGCTGACACGGACCGGGACGCCGTGGATCTGGGACTTCGGCTCGAAGGCGGCGAACCACCGGCTCTACTCGCCGTGGCTCGACCCCGGGCAGGTCCGGGGCGGCAACACGGGCCTGCAGGGAGCGATCAGCCCCGACAGCGGTCTGCCCGCCGCCGCCGCCGAGGAGATCGCGGCGGTCCTGCGCGACGAGGGTGTGGACGACATGCCGCTCGGCATCGACGTCACCGAGCTCCCGATCCTGCGGTCGCTCGAGGCGGAGGGGATCGACGTCCGCGACGGCCAGCAGGTGATGCTCGACGCGCGTGAGATCAAGAACAAGGACGAGATCCTGCTGCTCTCGCAGGCGTCGGCGATGGTCGACGGCGTCTACCACGACATCTACGAGGCGCTCAAGCCCGGGGTCCGCGAGAACGACATCGTCGCACTGGCCACGCACCGCCTCCTCGAGATGGGCTCCGACCAGGTCGAGGCGATCAACGCGATCGCGGGGGAGCGGTGCAGCCCGCACCCGCACGTCTTCTCGGACCGTCTCATCCGGCCCGGCGACCAGGCCTACTTCGACATCATCCACGCCTACAACGGCTACCGGACCTGCTACTACCGGACGTTCGCCGTGGGGCGCGCGACGCAGTCGCACCGCGACGCCTACAAGAAGACGCGCGAGCTGATCGATGCGGCGATCGAGATGGTCAAGCCCGGGGTCGGCACCGATGAGATCGCCCGACTGTGGCCGGACGCGACCGAGTTCGGGTTCGAGAACGAGTACGAGGCGTTCGGGCTCCAGTTCGGGCACGGCCTCGGTCTGGGGCTGCACGAGCGGCCGGTCATCTCGAAGCTGAACTCGCTGGAGAACCCCGTCGAGATCAAGGAGGGCATGGTCTTCGCACTCGAGACCTTCTGGCCCGCCGACGACGGCCACTCCGCGGCCCGGATCGAGGAGGAGGTCGTGGTGACCGAGGACGGCTGCGAGCTGCTGACGCTCTTCCCGGCCGAGGAGCTCGTCGTCACCAACGCCTACTGACGCAAGCGTTCACTCGTCGCGTCCGACGACGCGACCGACACCCAGGAGCACCCCCATGGCGACTGCCACGGACGCGGCACCCGACGCCGCCGCGCAACCGGACGCGACCCCGGACACCGAGACCAGACTGGACCTGTACCGACAGGTCGTGCGGCTGCGCCGGTTCGAGGAGCGTGCCTACGACCTGTTCATGAAGGGGCTGGTCAAGGGCACCAGCCACCTCTCGCTCGGCATGGAGGCGATCGCCGCCGGCTTCGGCACGGCCATGCGGTCCGACGACTACACCTTCTGCACCTACCGCGGCCACGCGCACACGCTGGCCCGGGGCACGCCGATGGCCGGCGTCATGGGCGAGCTGCTCGGGCGCGCGACGGGTGTCTGCGGCGGCAAGGGCGGCTCGATGCACCTGACGTCGGTCGAGCACGGCGTGATGGGGTCCTACGCCATCATCGGTGCACACCTGCCCATCGCGAACGGTGCGGCCTGGTCGGCGAAGGCGCGGGGCAGCGGCCAGGTCGCCGTCTGCTTCTTCGGTGACGGCACGACCAACATCGGTGCGTTCCACGAGGCGCTCAACCTCGCCAAGGTGTGGGAGCTGCCGATCGTCTTCGTCT
>CAYMGL010000013.1:0-21897 GCA_964389945.1 uncultured Actinomycetota bacterium | reverse complement strand
GTGCGGTCTTCCACGTCATCAGCGAGGCGAGCGCCCGGACCTCGTCGAGGTTGGCGCTGGGGTGGAAGCGGATGCCGCCCTTGTACGGGCCACGGGCACCGTTGTGCTGGACCCGGTAGCCGGTGAAGACGCTCAACGAGCCGTCGTCGCGCCGTACGGGGACCTGCACGCGCAGCTCGCGGTACGTCGTGGAGAGCACCGCCACCGCGGCGTCCGAGAGGTGGTCGATCGCGGCTGCTCGGGCGAAGAAGTACCCGACCGCTTCGAACGGCGTCAGGTCATCGCTGAGCTTCAGGGCACGGACGTCGACCGGCATGTGCTGCACTCCCGCTGTGGCACCGGCGGACACCTTGCCACAGCACGACGGGTCGCGTCAGCCGTTCGCGGCGCGGTCCGGCCCGTACACGAGCAGGGCCAGGCTGCCGTCGACGTCGACCAGCAGGCCGACGTGGCCGTCCTGGCTGGCGTGCAGCTCGCGGACCGCGACGCCGGGCGGCAGCTCCGCGACCGGCGTGCCGCGGCCGGTCGCGAGGGCCGCGACCGTCGACCCGTCGCCGGGGTCGACCGTCGACAGCGCGACCACGCCGCCGGGGGTCGAGACGGCGGCCGTGATCGGTCGCGTGAAGGGGAGGTCGACCGGTGCGGCCGCGCCGAGGGCCGTCGTGCCCACCGTCAGCGGCACGACGCCGCCCTGCGCCGGCAGGAGCAGGCGGTCGTCGACGGCGTCCAACCACGGCACCGGGGCGGGCAGCGGCACGTCGGTGAAGCGGTCGAGCACCTCACCGTCGCGGACGCCGCGCAGCTCGACCAGACCGTCCTGCCCGAGCAGCACCGTGTCGCCCGTCACGTGGGCGGCCGCGACGGCCGGGGCGCGCCACGACTCCTCGCCGCTCAGCGTGCGCAGCGCGACCTCGGGACCGTCGGCGACGACGGCGAACCCACGGTCGAGGGTGAGCACCTCGAGGTCGGCCGGCAGCGACCCGCAGCGGTCCAGCTCGTACTCGCCGTTGAACACGCCGGTCTCACCGTCGGCCGCCCGCAGCGCGAGGCTGGTGCCGGACGGGATCGTGTCGAGGCCGGCCCGGCCACGTGCCGCCGACGCGATGCCGAGCGAGGGACGCAGGACGGTGAAGTCCTCGCCGGCGACCACGAAGAACCCGAACTCGCTGCGGCTGACCTCGGCGCCGTCCGGCAGTGCCACCGCGCCGCGCCAGGGGCCGACACCTGCCACCTCCCCCAGCGCCTGGAGCGTGGCGCCGGCCTCGTCGTCGACCGGCAATGCGTCCGCCGCATCGGAGAACACCAGCTCGAGGTCGCCGACCTGCTCGAGGTCCTCGCACGCCTCCGGGAAGAGCGCCGCACCGACCACCCCGACCGCGGTCAGCGCGACCAGCCCGGCGAGCAGCAGTGCGAGCTGCCTGCGTTCCGACACGACGTGCCTCCTCGCGACGTCCCTCGTCCCGGCGCGGCGCCGGGCTCGACGGACGGTAGGGCGTGTGCTTGCACCCTCGACACAATTGTCCGTACATTTACTGGCCCACCCTTCGAGGAGCGTCCCACCGATGTGCAGTCCCGCCCGTTGCAACACCTGCAAGAAGACGACCTGGTCCGGCTGTGGCAGCCACGTCGACCAGGTCATGCGCCGCGTGCCGAAGGACCAGCGCTGCACCTGCAGCGCCGAGGACCGCGACACCCGCGGGGTGCTCGCGCGCTTCCTCAGCCGCTGAGGACCGCTTCGGCCGTCCGGCGACCACTCACCAGCGCACCCTGGATCGACGCGGTGTCGCGGTGGTCACCGCAGACCCACAGGCCCTCGGCCACGGCGACCGACCGAGCGAGGCTCGGCAGGTCGCTCGGGTCCTGCCGGGGCTGTGCCCACGGGATCCGGTCCACGCGCAGCAGCTCCCAGCCGTCGACCTGCGTGCCGTACCAGCCACGCAGCTGGCGCCGGGCCCGCGCGTCGAGCTCGCGGTCGTCCTCGTCGGGGACACCGATCACCGAACCGCACACCAGGTGCCGGCCGCGCGGGGCGTAGGTCGGGGCGACGTCGCTCATGACCGCGAGGTTGTTGACTGGCCCCTCCCCCTCGCCGTCCAGGACGAGGTCGGCGCCACCGACCGGGGACGCGTCGGCCGCCCACCACAGCGTCGCGGTGCCCCGACCGGGTGGGATCGCGATGCGGTCCTCGCCCAGCAGCTGCTGCGCCACCGGCCCGTCGGTCGCCACCACGACGTGCTCCGCCTCGACGACCTCGCCGTCGAGCACGACCCGGCCACGCTCGACCGCCCGGACCGGGCTGTCCAACCGGACCGTGCCCGGCGCGAGCCCGTCGGCCAGCTGCCGGGTCATCGCGCCCATCCCGGCGGCGGGCACGGCCACGTCACCGGCGAAGAACGACCGGAACACCAGCTCGAGCATGCGTGACGACGTGGACAGGGCCTCGTCGAAGAAGACGCCGGCGAGGAAGGGCTGGAAGAAGCGTCGCAGCACGCGCTCGGAGAAGCCGCGCTGCCGCAACCGGGCCAGCGTCGTGGTCTGCGCCCGGGACGCCACGCGCTGCCCGTCCGGGACCTGCACCGCGGCCCGCAGGGCCAGCAGTCGCAGCCCGTCGGCGACCGTCAGGGCCGGTGAGGTGAGGCCGCCCACCACGGCCGCCGGTTCCTGGAGCGGGTCCGCGAGGCGGGTCGGTCCGTCGGCGAGCTGGATGACGACACCGGGACGGAACGACTGCAGCTCGAGGGCGTCGAGGTCCAGCTGTGCGCGGGCGGCCGGGTACCCGGTCAGCAGCACCTGGAACCCGCGGTCCAGGAGGAAGCCCCCGTGCCGGTCGGTGCGCACGCGGCCACCGACGCCGTCACTCGCCTCGAGCACGACGACGTCGCGGCCCGCCGCCTGCAGGCGGCGGGCGCAGGCGAGGCCGGCGAGGCCGGCCCCGACGACCGCGACGGTCATGCGAACGCCTCACGCAGCGGGCTGCGCACGTCGGTGTCCTGCCAGTCGAACCCGGCTTCGGTGAGGACCTCGGGCACGACCCGCTGGGAGGCGGTGGCCAGCGTCACACCCATCTCGCCGTACAGCACCCGGATGCCGAACGTCGGCGTCGGGATGACCGTCGGTCGGTTGAGGACCTCGCCGATGGCCTTCGTCAGCTGCCGGTTCGTCACGCTGGAGGGCGCGACGAGGTTGACCGGGCCGCTGATGTCGTGGGTCAGCAGGAAGTGGAGGGCGCGCACCTCGTCGGTGAGCGAGATCCACGGCACCCACTGCGAGCCGTCGCCGATCACGCCGCCGACGCCGAGCTTGAACGGCAGCTCGACCTTCTCGATGAGGTCGCCGTGCTCGGCGAGCACGACCCCGGTCCGCGCGTAGGCGACCCGGATGCCGGCGGCCTCTGCCGGCGCAGCCGCGGCCTCCCAGGCGACGGTCACGTCGGCCAGGAAGTCGTCTCCCGGCGCAGCCTGCTCGGGTAGGCGCTCGTCGCCCCGCGAGCCGTAGTAGCCGACGGCCGAGCCCTGCACGAGCACCTGCGGACCATCGGCACCGAGCTCCGCGAGGGCGCCGGCCAGCAGGGCCGTGCCCTCGACGCGGCTGGCCTTGATCTCGCGCTTCTGCTCGTCGGTCCAGCGCTTGGCACCGATGGGTTCGCCGGCGAGGTGCACCACGGCATCGACCTCGGCCAGCGCCTCGGTGTCGACGACGCCCTCTGCACGCGACCAGTACACGTCGCCCTCGCCGACCTGCGAACGACGCCGCACGATCGCCACCGTCTCGTGCCCGGCCGCGCGGAGGTGGTCACGCAGGGCACCACCGATCAACCCGGTCGAGCCGGAGATGGCGACACGCATCGGCTGGTCAGTCATGGGGTCCTCGTGGGTGGGGATGTGGTGACGGGTCTGCAGGTGGCGTTCGACGCCGTGCGCATCAGGTCGTGGTCGCGATCCGGCGCAGCAGGGCATCGGCGAAGCGGTCGGCGCTGCCCTCGGCCCAGGCGAACAGCAGGGCCGGCTCGACGGCCTCGAGCTCGCCGAGCAGCCACGTGCCGTCGTCGTCGAGGAGGAGGTCGACGCGGGCGTACAGCAGGTCGTGGCCGGTCGCCTCGACCAGCCACGCGGCGAGCCCGGCCGCATCGGGGTCGGGCTCCTCGGGGACGTACTCGGCGCCGAACTCGATCTGCGTCCGCACGTCGCCGCCCGTCGGTCGCTTGCGCACCGCGTGGCTGACCTCGCCGTCGACGACGACGACCGAGAGCTCCCCCTCCTCGCGCACGGACGGCACGAACGGCTGGACCATCGCGTCGCCGGACGCCACGAGCCGCGCGAAGGTCGCCTGGTGTGCGGCCGGGTCGGTGCCGGGCGGCACGACCAGCAGGCCCTCGGCCCCGGCGCCGACGGCAGGCTTGGCGACGACGCCGTCCCAGCCTCGCGCGGCCGCGAGCTCGGCGAGGTCGACCTCGTCGCCCGCCCCCAGCCACGCCGTCGGCACGATCGGCGCGCCGCGCTCCTCGAGCTCGAGCAGGTAGCCCTTGTGCGAGTTCCAGCGCACGACCTCGGCACTGTTGTGCAGCTGGGTGCCGGTGGCCTCGACCCGGCGCGCCCATGCGAGGAAGCCGTCCACGTCCTGGGTGTAGTCCCACGTCGAACGGATCACGACGGCGGCGTACCCACCCCAGTCGACGTCGGCGTCGCGCCACTCGGCCTCGTCGACGGCCACACCGCGGTCGTGGAGTGCTGCGGCGACGACGGCCTCGTCCTGGTCCATCACGGGCAGGTCGGCGGTCGTGGCGAGCGCGACGCGGACGGGGACCTCCGAGGCAGGGCGGCCACGACGCTACCGCCGCCCGGCCGGTCCCCGACCACTAGCGTCCGCCGCACGAGACCGCGTCGGAAACGCAGGAGCAGACGGTGATCGAGCACCTCCGGGTCGACCCCGGCGAGCCGGCGGGGCTGGCCACCCGTGACCCGCGCGACACGCTCGGGCTGGAGGACAAGGAGGCCGGCAAGGAGCGGCAGGACGAGCTGGTCGACCAGCTCGCCGAGCTCCAGGAGCGCCTGTGGGCCGAGGACCGCCGGTCGCTGCTCCTCGTCCTGCAGGGGATGGACACGGCCGGCAAGGACGGGACGATCCGTCGACTGTCCACGGGCATCAACCCGCAGGGGGTCCGTGTCGAGGGGTTCAGGGCGCCGAGTGCCAACGAGCTCGACCGCGACTACCTGTGGCGACTCCACCGGGTCACGCCACGACGCGGCGAGATCGGGATCTTCAACCGCTCGCACTACGAGGACGTCGTCACGACGCAGGTGCTCGACATCATCGACGCGGCGCACGCCCGGCGGCGCATGCGCCACGTCGTGGAGTGGGAGCGACTCCTCGTCGAGGAGGGCACCGCGGTCGTCAAGGTGTGGCTGCACATCAGCAAGGACGAGCAGAAGGAGCGGCTGCAGGCACGACTGGACCGGCCGCACAAGCGCTGGAAGTTCGACCCGGGCGACCTCGACACCCGCAGGCTCTGGGACCGCTACCACGAGCTCTACGAGGAGGCCATCACCGCCACGTCGACCGACCACGCGCCGTGGTACGTCGTCCCGGCGGACCGCAAGTGGGTGCGCGACGTGGCCGTGGCCGAGCTCGTCGTGCGGACGCTCCAGCAGATGGACCCGCAGGTGCCCGCGGCCGCCGAGGGCCTCGACGACCTGGTGATCGAGTGACCCCAGCCGAGTGGCTCGCGGCCGTGGTGCTGGCCGTCGCGGCGGTGGCGACGCTGCGCGGCGGGCCGCGCCCCGGCCTGGTCCTCGCCGCGGTCGGTCTGGCGGTTGCCGTCGGTGTGCTCGGCACCCCCCGGTGGCAGCTGGTGCCCGCTGGGCTGGCGGTCGCACTGCTGGCGGGGCTGGCGCTGCTCCAGCTCGGGTGGCCCGACGCACCCACCACGCTGCCGCGCCTGACGAGCGGCATCGCGCTGCTCGGCGTCGCGACCACCGCGGGTCTGTCCTGGGTGCTGCCCGTGCCCGGCTTCGCACTGGAGCCCGGCAGTCCGACGGTCGGCTCGGTCGCCTTCGACCTCGTCGACCCGACGCGATCGGACCCGTCGGGGCGTGACGAGGGCCCGCGGACCACCCCGGTCCAGGCCTGGTACCCGACCGACGCCACCGACGGCCCGCGGGTGCGGATCACCGACGACCCCCGCGAGTTCGCGGCCGCGGCCGGCGGCTACCTGGGCCTGCCGGCGTTCGCGCTCACCCACCTCGACGAGGTCCGGACGACCGCGATCGACGGCGCGGCACCCATCGACGGGAAGCTGCCCGTCGTGCTGTCCATCCACGGCTGGGGCGGGTTCCGCCACATCCAGTCGCCGCTGCTGGAGCAGCTCGCCGCGGACGGACACCTCGTGCTGGCGATGGACCACACCGGCGGCGCCCTCGCGTCGCAGCCGGTCGCCGGCGGCGTCGTGCCGATCGACACCGACCTGCTCCCCGACGACGTGCCGCCGGCGGTCTACGACGCCGCGGCGCAACGGCTCGAACGGACCTACGCCGACGACGCGGCGTTCCTGCTCGCGGCGCTGCGCGACGGCGACGTGCAGGTCCCCGACGCCGTGCTGGCGGCCGCCGACCTCGACCGGCTGGTGGTCCTGGGGCACTCCACGGGCGGGGGCGCAGCTGCCCTGCTCTGTGCCGAGCAGCGCTGCGACGCGATGGTGCTGTACGACCCGTGGGTCGAGCCCGTCCCCGCCGACGTGCGGGCGGCCGGGTTCGCCGCACCCTCGCTGGTCCTGCTCAGCGAGGCCTGGGACGGCAACGACAACGACCAGCTGCTGCGCCCGATGGTCGCGGCCAGCCCGGACACGCTGCTCTACGTGTTCGAGGGCACGACCCACGCCGACGTGACCGTGCAGCCACGCCTCAGCCCGCTGACACCGCAGATGGGCATTGCCGGGTCGAACTCGATCGCCCGGGTCGACGAGGTCGTCACGGCGATGACCAGGTCGTGGATCGCCCGGACCACGGGGACCGGGGTCGGCGACCCGGCACTCGTCGACGACCCGCCGTTCGCAGAGCTGCGTCGGTGAGGCGGACGCGTCACTGCCCGCCGTGTCGCGCCGCCAGCCGCTCGATCCCGTCCAGGACCAGGTCGAGCCCGACCTCGAACGAGTCGCCGAAGTCGTAGCCGGGCTGCATGACGTGCTCGGTGGTGAACGCGGCCAGATGGGGGAACTCGTCGACCGGCAGCTGGCCGGCGATGTCGTCGGTCACGTCGTCCCACTCCTCGCCGACCCCGCCACCCGGCAGGCTGGCCTCCTGCACCGCGAAGCCGTAGACGAACGCATCCACGATCGCGTAGGCGTGGGCCACGACCGGTGTCGGCAGGCCGCCCTCACGCAGGCACCCCAGGACGGCGTCGTGGTGGTGCAGCGTCCGCGGCCCGGGCGAGGTGCGTGACTCCATGAGCGGCACCGCCCAGGGGTGGCGACGCAGCACCTGTCGTGCCGAGACGCAGCGGTGCCGCAGCGCCTCGCGCCACGGCAGGTCCCCCGGTGGAGCATCGATCTCCCCGAAGACGACGTCGACCATCCCGTCGAGGATGTCGTCCTTGTTCCGGACGTAGCTGTAGAGGGTCATCGGCTTCGAGCCCAGCGCGTCGGCCAGGCGACGGATGGTGAGGGGCTCGACCCCGATCTCGTCGGCCAGCCCGACGGCTCCGTCGAGCACGCGATCACGACTGAGACCCGCCGACGAACCGTCCACCTCCGTCGCCATGGCACACCTCCTGCATCGACCGTTGACAGATCGTACTAAGTACGAGTAGGGTTCGCGCGTCACTTGTCGTACTTAGTACGAAACCACCGCCACCTCCGGCTGGAGCAGCAACCATGCAGACCACCCACCCCGCCACGGCGACGACCACGACCCCCCATGCGCTCGCAGCGACCACGTCGGGCACCACCTCGCCACGCAGCGCGGCGCGCGTCGCCGGTGCCGCCTACGCGGCCATGTTCGTCCTCGCGATCCTCGCCAACTTCGTCGTCGTCGAGGGCCTCGTCGTCGCGGGCGACGACGTCGCCACGCTGGCTGCCCTGGCCGCGGACCGCGGCCTGCTGCGACTCGGCATCGTCGCCTTCCTCCTCATCGCCGTCCTGGACGTCCTGATCGCCTGGGCGCTGCACGTCCTGCTGCGCGCCAACGGGCACGACCGTTCGCTGCTCGCCGCCTGGCTGCGGGTCGTCTACAGCGGCCTGCTGGCCGTCTCGCTGGCCTCGCTGCTGCGCGCCGACGCGCTCGTCGCTCGTGCCGACCAGCTCGGGGAGGCGGCCGCCACGGAGGTCGCCGTGGCCCTGGCGACGTTCGACCTCGTCTGGCAGGTGGGTCTGGTGTTCTTCGGCTGCCACCTGCTCGTCGTCACCGCCCTGCTGGTCGGGCCGCTGCAACCACCTCGTGGGCTGCGCCTGCTGCTGGGCGTCGCCGGCGTCGCCTACGTCGTCGACGCGCTGCTGCAGGTCGGGATGACCGGCCACGCGGCCATCGCCGACGTGATGCTGCCGGTCGTCGCGGTCCCCTCGATGCTCGGCGAGGGCTGGCTCACCGGCTGGCTGCTGCTCCGTGCCGGTCAGGACCAGGCACGCCGGTCCTCCATGAAGCGGTAGGCGTCGCGGGTCGCCGTGACGGTGCCTGCGTCGACCTCGGCGAACAGCGTGGTGGGACGATGGGCGGCCTCGCCCACCACGCGGCCCATCGGGTCGATGACGGCCGAGTCCCCCGCGTAGTCGAGCCCGTCGTCGCTGCCGACACGGTTGGCCGCGACGACCCACGCCTGGTTCTCGATGGCCCGTGCCCGCAGCAGCGTGCGCCAGTGCTCCCGGCGTGGTGCGGGCCAGGAGGCCGGGACCACGAAGCAGTCGGTGCGCTGCGCCGCCCGCCACGTCAGGTCGGCGAAACGCAGGTCGTAGCAGATGATCGGCGTGACGCGCACGCCCTCGATCTCGACCGTGACGAGCTCGCCGTCAGCCGGTAGCTGCTGCGGCGCGACGTGCTCGTCCTCGCCGGCGTAGGTGAAGCGGTAGACCTTGTCGTAGCGCGCCACCGTCTCGCCCGACGGTGCCACGACGTGACAGCAGTTGCGCGGCCGCGGGTCGTCGTCGCGACGCTCCGGGACCGATCCCAGCAGCCACACGTCCTGCGCTGCAGCCTGCTCGCGCATCCAGGTGACCGTGGCGCCGTCCTCTGGTTCGCCGGTCCTGTCGGTCCGCATCGAGAACCCGACGGCGAACATCTCGGGCAGCACGACCAGACGCGCCCCCGCCGCCGCAGCGGCAGCCACGACCGGCGTCAGTTGCTGGCAGGTCGCTGCCGCGTCCTCCCAGACGGGCTCGTGCTGGACGACGGCGACGCGCATCGGAGGTCCTCGGTCAGGGCGTGGCCGACCAGCCTACGAAGGGTCGCGCCCCTGCAGCTGCGGATCGGCCTCCATCGCCCGCATGCCGTTCCACATCAGGTTCATGATGTGCGCGGCCACGACGTCGCGCGGCGGCTCGCCGACCTCCAACCACCACTCCCCCACCTGGGCGACCGCGCCGACGAGCATCTGGGCGTACATCGGCGCCATCTGCGGATCGAGGTCACGTGCCTCGAAGGCGCGGGCGAGCAGCTCCTCGGTGCGGGCGGCGACGTCGGAGAGCACGGAGGCCAGCGAGCGGCCACCCCCGGCCGGGGTGTCGCGGATGAGGATGCGGAAGCCGTCCGACTCCTCCTCGATGAACGTGAGGAAGGCCGTCGCGGCCCACTCGGCGGCCCGACGGTTGCTGCGGGCCTCGCGCAGGGGCTCGGCGATCAGCTCGGACAGCCGCATGACCTCGCGGTCGACCACGACGGCGTGGATGCCCTCCTTGCCGCCGAAGTGCTCGTAGACGACCGGGCGGGTCACGCCGGCACGGTCGGCGATCTCCTCGATCGAGGTCGCCTCGTAGCCCTTCTCGGCGAACACCGCGCGAGCGATCCCCAGCAGCTGCTCCCGCCGCTCGGCACCCGTCATCCGCGTCCGGCTCGCCACACGTGCTCCCTGTCGCTCGTGCGGGCAGCGTAGGCCCGGGGACGAGCGCGTACCGTGACCGACGATGTCGACCGCACCCCCGCTCACGCCGCTGCTGCCGCCGCCCGCCGACGCCGGTGACGCCGACGTGCGCAGCGAGGTGGAGCGCGCGATCGCGGTCGTGCACACGGCCCTGGACGACCTGCGGGCCGGCCCGCTGGACCACGGTGGCCGCACCTCCCACGAGGTCAAGGCCGACGGCACCCCGGTCACGCCCGTCGATGTCGAGGTGGACCAGCGGCTGCGAGCGGCGCTGGGGACCGCGTTCCCCCACCACGGGGTCGTCTCCGAGGAGCTCGACGCCCGGACCGTCGACGTCGAGTGGCAGTGGGTCGTCGACCCGGTCGACGGCACGTCGAACTTCGCCGCGGGGCTGCCCCACTGGGGCGTGTCGTTGGCGCTGTGCCACGGCGGCGTGCCGGTCCTGGGGATCATCGACGCCCCCGACCTCGGGCACCGCTGGGTCGCGGTCCGCGGCGAGGCGTGCCACCGGGACGGCACCCCGGTCAGGGTCCGCAGCGACGTCGGGATCAACGACCCCGACACCGCGCACCTGCCGATCTTCGCGAGCCTCGGGCTGCTGCGTCGGATCAAGCGACCCACCAACGTCCGGCTCAACCCGCGGGTCATGGGCGCGGTGGCCGTGGACGGTGCGCTCGTCGCCGACGGCGTCGGCGTCGCCGCCGCAACGACCGGCGCCCGGGTGTGGGACGTGGCCGCCGCTGCCGTCCTCGTCGAGTCCGCCGGCGGGGGCTCGGTGGCGCTGGCCGACGGTGTCTTCCCGCTGGTGCCGGACCGCGACCACACCGACGTCCGCGTCCCGTCGGCGCTCGGGCCCTCGCAGGGCTTCCTCGAGGAGCTGATCCACCGGCTCACGCCCGACGGCGGCTCGCTGCTGCCGCGGTAGCCACGTCAGCCCTTGACCGGGACCTCGATCCCCGCGACCAGCAGACGTACCCGGTCGGCGACCGCCGCAACGCGCTGGTTGCACCGGCCCTGGTGGTCCCGGAACGCGCGCGTCAGGGCGTGCATCGGCACCGTGCCCTGTCCCACCTCGTTGCTCACGACGGCGACGTCACCGCCCGGACGGGCCAGCTCGGCGCAGAGCCCGTCGACGGCCGCCTCGACGTCCTCCCCGTCGAGCAGGACGTTGGTCAGCCACAGGGTCAGGCAGTCGACGACGACGACGTGGTCCGGCGACCGGTGCGTCCGCAGCGCACCGACGAGGTCGAGATCCTCCTCGACCGTCACCCACGCGTCGCCGCGGTCGGCCCGGTGGTGGGCGAGACGCGCGGCGAACTCCTCGTCCTCGCTGGGCCGGGCGGTGGCGACGTAGACGGGCCTGCCGCTGGCGGCCAGCGCCAGCCGCTGGGCGGCGGTCGACTTGCCGGAGCGCGCGCCACCGAGGAAGAGCGTCACGGTCATGGTGGTCCAGCCTGGCGGGAGGGGACGAGGCTATGGCCACGACCGTGTGGCAACCTCACCCCCGATGACGACCGGACCCGACACCCGCGCCCCGGCTCCCCTGTGGGAGCCGGTCCGGCTGTTCGTCGTCGCGACCCGGTTCCTGACACGGCTCCCGCTGCCCGAGCCGACGTTCCGCGAGGGCGACCTGCGGCGGGCCACCGGCGCGTTCCCGCTGGTCGGCGTCCTCGTGGCCGCCGCGGGGATCGCCGCCTACGCGGTGGTCGAACCGTTCTGGGGCGTCACCGTCGCCGTCGTGGTGGCGACCGCGGTCGAGATCGGCGTCACCGGCGCGTTCCACGAGGACGGGCTCGCCGACGTCGCCGACGGCCTGTGGGGTGGGTGGACCGTCACGGACCGGCTGCGCATCATGCGCGACTCGCGACTGGGCACGTACGGCACGGTCGCCCTCGTGGGCGTCCTCGCCCTGCGGGTCACGCTGCTCGCCGGCCTCGACCCGGCCTGGTTCTGGCGTGCCACGCTCGTCGGTCACGTGCTCGGTCGGGCCGCGATCCTGGTGATGATCCGGCTGCTGCCCCCGGCCGACGACGGCGGCAGCGGGGCGCAGGTGTCCGAGCCGACCGGCCCGGTCGGCTCGGCCGTCGCCGCCCTCACCGCTGCCGTCGCCCTGGCTGCCACGCTCGGCCTCGACGCCTGGGTGCCGCTGGCGGCGGCCGCCGTCCCGATCGCGCTCACGACCGTGCTCTACCGGCGCCGACTCGGCGGGATCACGGGCGACGCGCTCGGGGCGACGAACCAGCTCGTCCACGTCGCCGTCCTCGCGGCCGTCGCCCTGCTGCCCGGGACCGTGGCATGACCCACCACCTCCTGCTCGTCCGCCACGGCGAGCCCCGCGACCGCCACCTCTGCCACGGTGCCCGCAGCGACCCCGGGCTCTCCCCGCTGGGTCACCGCCAGGCCGAGGCCGCCGCACTCCGCGTCCGTGTCCTCGCCAACGAGGTCGGCCGTGTCACCCGACTGGTGCGCTCACCGGCACGCCGGGCGGCCGAGACCACCGCCCCGATCGCCAGGACGCTCGGGCTCACGGCGGTCGTCGACGAGGACTGGCGGGAGCGCGACTGGGGCGAGTGGGAGGGTGAGCCCTGGGACGACTGCTGGGCCACCGCCCCACCGGAGGCCACCGCGGACGAACAGTCCTACCTCGCCTTCACACCGCCCGGCGGGGAGACGCCGGCCGCGGTCGCCGCACGGGTCGAGGCGGCGCTGGAGGCCGTGGACCGGACCCACGGCACCACGGTGGTGGTGGCCCACGCCGGGACGATCCGCCAGGTCCTGGCGACGGCGCTGGGCATGCCCCTGGCGGCCGCCCTCCGGGTCGAGGTGGCGCACGCCCGGGTCACCGGGCTGGCGCTGCACGACGACGCCGCCACGCTGACCCGGGTGGGGGCGTGACGGCGTCGTCGTGCGTGGCGTCGGTCAGTCCGCGCGGTCGGCCAGGTCCTGCTCACCGGTCCACTCGTACACCTCGAAGCCACGGCTGAGGTCGGAGACGAAGACGTACCGGCCGTCCCGGTAGGACTTGGCGGTCCAGACGTCGGAGTCCGCGAACATCATGGCACCGACCTCGTTGGGGTCCAGCGGGTCGCTCAGGTCGAACACCCGGACGCCGGCGCCGTAGTACGCCACGGTCAGCGTGTCGTCGCTGTGGTTGATGTTGCCGTAGTGGACGGCGCAGGCGGTCGGGCCCGAGCCGGTGCCGTCGGTCCCGGTCTGGCCGTCGATGTCGGCCACCGTGTACGACAGCGGGACCGGGCTGTTCTCGACGGTGAGGTCGTACAGCCAGAAGCCGGTCCCGGGGCAGTAGCCCGAGTCGTAGCCCGGGTCGAAGCCGCCCTCGTCCATCACGAGCACGAAGTCCTTGCCGTGGGCCGGCAGCGCCTCGTGGGTGTAGAGGTTGCGGGGCGCGGCCGAGACACCGATCGGGACGGGGTTGTACGGATCGGACAGGTCGTGGATCGAGAGCGTCTGCATGAACGAGCCGGCCGAGTACCCGCGGGTGCCGTCGTCGGAGACACGGAACGCGTGGGGGTTGCCGAGCGTCTCGAGGGTCCCGACGATCTCGGGCGCCTCGGGCGTGGAGAAGTCGACGATCTCGAGCCGCGGGTCGAGCGCCGTGACGATGTAGGCGATCGGTGCGGTGCCCTGCATCTCGATGGTGTGCGAGCCGCCGGTTGCGGTCTCCTGCGTCCGGACGGCGCTGAGGGCCTCCGGCCTGCGCAGGTCGGTGACGTCGAAGAAGGCCATGACCTCCTGCCCGCCGCCCCCGAAGACCGCACCCGGCTTGAAGTACGGGCTGATCGGGTTGCTGATGCAGTCCTCGTGGTCCCCCACGTCGTCGGCGCCGAGCACGGCGATCCAGCGACCGTCCTCGAGCTCGTACATGCCGACGTCCGACTGGTGGTAGCCGCAGTTGAGGATCGAGAGGAGCTCCGGCTGCGTGGGGTCCGTCACGTCCCAGATGAGGGCGCCGATGTCGTTCACGCCCTGGATGGCCACGTCGATCGTCGCGCCCTCGTACTCGCGGGTGTAGAACTCCACGAACGTGCCGTGGTCGCCGACGTTGCCGCCGCGCACCTTCCCGCCCGCCGGGTCGTCGTCCTTGGTCGGGATCGACGGGTGGCGCGTCCCGACGAGCTGCTCGTCGAAGTCGAAGCTGAAGACCGGCTCGGGTGCGAAGTTCTCCACCTGGACCGGCACGTCCTCGAGGTCACCCGTCGCACCGGCCGGGATGTTCTGCACGGAACGGACCAGGTCGAGCGGCCCCGGGCTCTGGTTCGCCTGGTCGAGGTACGCCAGCGGGTCGGCGAGGCGCTCGGGCGAGGGCCCGGTCCAGCCGCCACCGTCGACGATCGGGGCGAACGCGAGGCCGGCCACGGCGGTGGCGGCGACGAAGGCGAGCGTGGTGCGACGCACGGGGTGCTCCTGGTGGTCAGGACTGAGGGTTCCCGGCATGCTTCGCGGCACGACGGACGAACTCCTGCCCCCGGGTGCGCGTGTCGCACGGGGGTAGCGTCCGGCGCGACGACGCCGAGGGGGTGAGGGTGCGAAGGCCGTTCGCCGTCGCTGCGCTGCTCGCGGTCACCGGTGCGGCCATCGTGTGGTTCGTGACCGGCTGGTCGTCGGCCGTGCTCGACTCGGGCTCGATGGAACCGTGGGCGTCCCGCGGCGACCTCCTCGTGCACCGCATCGTCCCGGCGGAGGCGGTCGAGGTCGGTGACGTGGTCACGGTGCGGACGCCCGACCGCGGGCTGGTGACCCACCGTGTCGCGGCGATCGGCGAGCCCGACGACGAGGACGGGGGGCGGATCGCGCTTCTGCGTGGCGACGCGAGCCGCCTGCCCGACACCGACCCCGTCACGCTCCGGGGAGACGTCGACCGCGTGGCCCTCGTCGTCCCGTGGCTCGGCACGGTGCTGCGTGTCGGCGCGCCGTGGCTCGTCGGGGGTGCCCTGCTCCTGCTCAGCGGTGCCGTGGTGCTCGGCCTCGCCCGGCGGCACGCGCCGGCACCCGCCGAGGAGGTGGTCGTCGCCAGCCCTCCCGAGGAGGTCGACCCGCGGGTCGAGGCCCTGCTCGCGACCTGCGAGCAACTGCAGGAGGACGGGACCGCCGACGCCGTCCTCGCCGACATCGTGCGGGTACGGACGGCCGCGATCGCCGGCCTGCCACCCGCGGAGCGTTCGGGTGCCGTGCTGTCGACCGACGACGGCGCCCGCTTCTACGTGCTCGCCGTCACGGACGTGGACCAGGCGATGCTCGACCTGGTCCCCGTCGCCAGCAGCCGCCGACGCGACGGCTCGGCGGCGCTGGACGCGTGGTGGGCCGCCGTCGAGCACGACCTGCCGGCTGCGATGGCGGACGCGATCGCACCGTGGACCATGCGGTCCTGAACGTGCGACGACGCCAGGCCCCCCGGCTCTGGCGTCGTCGCGTGGGTCCCGAAGGGCCCAGGTGTGGCGCCGGTCGTCTCCGGCGTCGTCAGGACACGCCGCTGCGACGTGTCTTCCTCCTTCTCCTCGGCCAGTCGACACCGCTTCGTGAGCCACCCTTCGCACACCGGACGCATTTCGCGGACGGAGTACGCCCTGCGCGCGCGTGCGCCCGGACCGACGCGCGTCCCGGGCGTGGTGGGGCCAACCGCACCCCGACCGCCCGGGCGATCTAGGGTCGTCGGCAGCAGGAGACGCGGCCATGGCGCACATCGGCATCGTGAGCGCGGCGTACTGGGGCGACGTCATGCCGTTCGTCCCGATCGCCGAGGAGCTGCGGCGCCGTGGCCACCGGGTCACGATGGCCGTCCCCGAGGGGTTCCACGACGTCCTGCGGGCCGACGACGTCGAGCTGGTGCACCTCGGCACCGACTTCTCGCCGCGCGAGCTCGCGGCCCACGGCGACATCATCGAGCGGTCCTCCACGATCCGCGGGATGCGAGCGGCACTCGACCTGTGGATCCGCGAGCTGACCATCGAGCCCGCCCACGACATCCTCGCCGTGCTCGGATCGATCGCCCCCGACGTCTGGCTGTGCCACAACACGGTCGCGTGGCTCGTGGAGCTGCACGCCCGATCGACCAGCACCCCCTACGTGGTCGGCCACCTGTTCCCGATGATGATCCCCACCGAGACCCGGATGCCGCCGATGCTGCCGGGTCCGGCGACGCTCCCTGCGCCGGTCTGCCGTGCGGCCTGGGCCCTCGGGCGGCGGATGACCGCCCGGATGGGCTTCGACGTCGAGGTGAACGCGCTGCGCTCCGAGCACGGCCTCCCGCCGGCGTTCGCCAACACCGGCTTCGGGTGGGAGCGTGCCGACCGCATCCTCGCCCTCACCTCACCGACCTACTGGCCCGTGCCCAGTGACTGGCCCGACCGCGTCGAGGCCACCGGGCTGACCGTGTGGGGCCACGTCGACGCCGCCCTGCCCGACGACCTGCGGGCACACCTGACCGCCGGTGACCCCCCGGTGCTGGTCACCTTGGGCACGTCCGCGGCGTCCAACGCACGCGACGCGTTCGAGCTGGCTGCCGACGCGGCGCACCAGCTCGGCCGGCGGACGGTGCTACTGGTCGGCAACCGCCGCAACGCCGACGCCCTGGCCCACCGTGACGACGTCTGGACGTTCGCTCCCCTGCCCGCGGTCCTGCCCCACGTGGCGGCGGTCGTCCATGCTGCCGGCCACGGGACGACCGCTGCCGCCCTGCACGCGGGCGTGCCACAGGTCGTGCTCCCCCAGACGTTCGACCAGGTCGAGCACGGCCGACGCCTCACCGAGCTCGGCGTCGCCGCGGTCGTCCCGTGGCGTCGCCGTTCGAGGTCGCGGCTCCACGCGGCCCTCACCGAGGCTCTCGGCACGGACGGCATGCATGACGCCGCCCGGCACGTCGCACGACGGCTGGCCGGCGAGGACGGTGCCGCGGCGGCGGCCGACCGTGTCGAGAACGTCCTGGCATGAGGACGGCGTCACGGCCGGCCGCTGATCCGAACGGACTACCCGTAGAGGGAGACGCCACAGCTCTGGCCCCCGTACTCGGTGACCCGCTGGAACGCGGCGAGCACGTCGGGGCTGTTCAGGTCGCCCAGTTGCTCGAGCTGCCCGTCGGAGGGCTCCGGACTCTCCATCATGATGCGGTGCATCTCGGCGGCCGCCTCGTGCACGGTCGAAGCGTCGTCGGCCACCGGCGCCCGTGACGCAGCCACGGCCTCGAGGAAGGCCAGGTAGGCCGGCCCCTGGTCCGGCGAGAGGAGGTCTCCGGGGAATCCCGCCTGCTCCCACTCCTGGAAGGCATCGCATGCGACGGCCTCGCTCGCGCCGCCGCTGCAGGCACCGAGCAGCAGGGATGCCACGACGGCAGCGCGAACCGCGCCGTGGGCGAGGTCACAGCCCACAGGTGTCCAGCAGCTCTGTGTCCATCTCGGCGGTCTTGAGGATCACGACGCGGCCGTCCGTGAGGTCACCGACCCGCGTGCCGTTGCTCTCGGTCCGCATGTGCACGCGTGCGTGGAAGACGTGGCCACCCGGGTCCTCGGCGCCCTTGGAGGTCTGGCCGTCGGCGACGTCGGCCACGCACGTGCCCGGCGTGACGATGTGGTGGTCGTGGTGTGCCGCTGCCGGGAGGGCAGTGAGCACGAGGCATGCGCCGGCGATGGCGCCGACCGCGATGCGACGAGTCGTGGAGTGGCTGGTCATGTCTGGCTCCTTCGGGCGCCGGTCAGGGGTCTGACACCCCGGGGGGACGCGGCCGCCTGCCAGGGACTTCGCCGTGCAGCTCGATCGGTCACACCCCACCACCCACAGGAGCGAATACCGCACGTCGGTGCTGCACGGGCGCGCACGGGCAGAGCCAGGTGTGACCTCCCGTCCCACCGCGCGAAGTCCCCGGTGTGGCGGGAGTCGCCACGGGAACCGGAGCCGATCATGAGCACGACCGCCACACGCCCCGACGTCACCGTCGGCGTCGCCCGACCCACGCGCACCGCCGGCATCTCGATGGTCGCAGCCGGCCCTGCCTGCATCGTCTGCGGCCTGCCGTTCATCTGGCCGGCACTGGCCGCGATCGGCCTGGGGGTGCCGATCGGGATCGCCCACGGCATCTCGTGGGCGATGGTCCCGGTGGTCGTCGCGCTGCTCGCCCTCAACGCCCGCCGCCACGGTGACCGTCGACCACTGCGCCTGGCGGCCGTTGGTGCTGCCGTGTACGGGGTGCACGTCGCCCTGCACCTCACCTCCGCGATGGGCGGGACCGTCTTCCTGATCACCGACCAGGTCGCGGTGGCGCTGCTCGGTGGCGCAGCCCTCTGGGACCTCGCCGTCACACGACGGGTCCGTCGGGGAGTGTCTATGGTTCGACGGGACCTGTACGCGGCACAGGCACGCGCGCAGTGAGCGGAGTCCCGATGCGACCTGACTTCGTCGACGTCTACGACGAGCACCTCGGACCGCTGTGGCGGTTCGTCCGCTCGCGCGTACCCGACCCCTACGCGGCCGAGGACCTCACCGCCGAGGTGTTCGCCCGGGCGTGGAAGGGGTGGGGCCGCTTCGACCCCGCACGCGGCAGCGCTGCGGCCTGGCTGTTCGGCATCGCCCACCACGTCGTCGCCGACTGGTGGCGGCACCGCCCGGCGGAGGTCGTCATGGACGCACCACGAGAACCCGATCCGAGTCACGCCGGGGACCTGCTGGGCACCCCGGTTCCGGATCCGGCCGACCAGCCGCTCCGTCGCGAGGCCACCGAACGCGTGGCCGCAGCGGTCTCCAACCTGTCGCAGCGTGACCGTGACGCGCTCGCCCTGCGGTACGGCGGGGGGTTGGCCGTCGTCGACGTCGCCGCCGTCCTCGACGTGTCCGTGTCGGCGGCCAAGATGACCCTCAGCCGCGCCCTGGAGCGGCTGCGCACCATCGTGGGCGCCGAGGACGCCGCGGTCCCCGCCCAGGACCTCGCACCGACCCTGTCGTCCCTGCTCGACGACACGCGCGGTCGACTGGCCGCCGCCGACCAGGACCCGGCACTGCTCGAACTCGTGGCGCACCTGGCCGAGGTCCATCACCACGACGTGCCGGACGAACTGCCCGGCCGCATCGCCGCCTGCATCGGCTGCAGGGAGTACCAGCACCTGCTCCGCGAGACCGACCGCACACTGCCGCGACGGCGCGAGCGCCCGGCCCTGCTCGCCGCGATCTGGGCACTGCTCGGCTTCACGTGCCTGTTGTGCGTCCTCCCGGTGCTCTGGCCGGTCCTCAGCGCACTCGGAATCGGGTTCGTCGGCCGTGGACACGACCTCGGCCTGCTGCTCGCGCCCGTCATCTTCTGGATCGTCCACCGCCAGTCGCGACGCCACGGGGACCCCGTCCCCGCACGGCTCGTCGGCACGGGCGCCAGCCTGCTGTACGTCCACGTCGCGCTGCACTTCTCACCGGACGTCATCCGCATGTTCGAGAGCGGCGTGACGAGCTATGTCTCGACGGTGTGGACATTCGCCGACTGGGCCGGCAGCGGCCTCATGCTGGTCGGCGTCCTCGCCCACTGGCGCGCACTGGAGAACTGGCTCCGGACCCAACGCACGGCCCTGGTCGAACGCGTCACTGCACAGTCCCGCACGGCCGTCCGGCTGGGCCAACAGGCGCACTGACGCGGCGGTCTGGCGGGGCCCACGACGTCCGCACGACCCCCGACACACGAGGACCCCGCGCCATCCGGAGATGGTGCGGGGTCGTCGGCGCGTCGATGCGCTTGTTGCAACGCGTGACCGTCGCGGGTCGGGACCCGGCCGCGCCGCCCTTGGTGGCGGTGGCGGTGGTCGCCCGTCCCCACGGTGCCGCCCTTGGTGGCAGCGGCCGTGGTGCGTGGTCACACGAGGTGTGGCGCAGACGTTCCACGTCTCGTGGTCCGTCATGCGTGGAGTGGAGCTGCGGGGAGTCGAACCCCGGTCCCGCGCCCCCGATGCTGTGGGCTCTACGTGCGTAGATCTTCGGATGTGTTTCGGGCCCGGCGCTCCGAGATCAGACGACCTCCGGGTCCCTACACAGCTTCAGGTGTCGATCCCCAGCTGGCTGTCCGCTGGTTCACCAGTTACCTCTGCTGTCGTCCCGACCCTCGTAGAGGTGTCGGAGGCGGGACGTGGCTGTCATGCAGCCAGTGCCAACGTGTCGTTGTCAGTTATTGGTTCCACAGGTTGTTGTACGAGGTCACCGTGGGTCCTCGGCACGCTCCCTCTGTCACCGGACTGAGCACGGTCGAAACCAGGTCAGCCCCGTGTGGGTGGGTGCATCACAGATGCCTGCAATGCGGTGCATCGACGCTGTTGAGTTGTCAAGGCCCTCCCTGCGGAGGGTCGACCATCGTAACGCAGCGAGCCCGTCCTGTCATTCCCGACGGTGATCCGGTGGCCGCGCACGGTGGCCGGTCGTGGGGAGGAGTCCACGGGTCCGACAGCGAAGACACCTCTCGCGACCCGCTCCCCCACCCCTCGAGGCACCCCCATGTCCCGCTCCCGCACGCTCCCGGCCGCCATCGCCACCGCCGCACTCGCCCTCGGTGCCGTGGCCGCGGCCCCCAAGGCCGACACCACCGACGTGACTGTCGCTGACGACACGGTCAGCGTCGTCGGCACGCTCGCCGACCCGCTCGGCACCGTCGTCATCGGGACCGACCCGGCTGACGACGCGACCGGCAGCGGCGCCGGTGTCGACGTCAGCGAGTACGCCGTCAGCTTCCCGGACGCGACGACGCTCGCCCTGCACGTGACGCTCGGCGACGCCAACCCGGCCACCGGCTACCTGCCGCAGGGCCTCGCGATCGAGATCACCCCCACGATCGGCGACGAGCTGACCGAGCTCACCGTGAACTCGACGGTCGACGCCGGCCTGCGCTTCGGTGCGCAGACGTGTGCGGTGAACCCGGACACCGGCGTCAACGAGTGCTCCGTGACGCCGGTCGAGGGCTCGTACGAGGACGGCACGCTGACCTGGCTGCTGCCGATCGCCGAGGCCCCCGGCGCGACGATCAACGGCGGCTACGCCCACTCGAACTTCTACGCCGGCACCGGCGCCACCGGTGGCGTGACGTTCGTCAACGGCCTGCTCGACGAATTGACCATCAACGCCTTCGCCGTCCTGCCGCAGGCCACGCTGCTCGTCGACGGCGAGGTCGTCGACACGAGCCCGCTGTCCGACGCCGGCTACGCGCTGGAGGCCGCCGGCCTGACCGCGGGTGAGCACACCGTCAGCGTCGAGCTGTGCAGCGGCGCCGCCGACTTCGACGGCAACGCCACGGAGTGCACGACGCTCGACCTCGACCCGATCAGCGTCGCGGGCGAGACCGAGCCCACGAGCTGAGGCACGACCGCGATCCGCGACCGCCGCCCCACGGGGCGGCGGTCGTCGTCGGTGGTCACCACTTCTTCGACAGGGCCCGGTCGATCTCGCGCTGGGCGGTCCGCTTCTTCGCGGACTCCCGCTTGTCGGCGACGTTCTTGCCGCGCGCGACGGCGAACTCGAGCTTCGCCAGCCCGTTGCGGAAGTACATCCGCGTCGGGATGAGCGACACGCCCTTGGCCTCCACGGCCTTCTTCAACCGGTCCAGTTCCTGCCGGCGCAGGAGCAGCTTGCGCTTCCTGGTCGGGTGGTGGTTGTTGATGTTGCCGTGGTCGTAGCGCTGGATCGTGCACTGCATGAGCCACGCCTCGCCGTGGTCGTCGATCTTGACCCATGCCTCGGCCAGTGACGCCTTGCTGTCACGCAGCGACTTGACCTCGGTGCCGGTCAACTGCATGCCGGCCTCGTACGTGTCGTCGAGGTGGTAGTCGTAGCGCGCACGACGGTTCTGCACGATCAGCTTCGTGCCAT
>CAYMGL010000012.1:0-22408 GCA_964389945.1 uncultured Actinomycetota bacterium | reverse complement strand
CCTTGACGTAGCTGGTCAGCAGGTGGCCGTAGTGCGGCAGCCCGTTGGCGAACGGGGGGCCGTCGTAGAACACGTACGCCTCGTCCTCCGGACGCTGCTCGACCGATCGCTCGAACGTGTCGTCCGCGGCCCAGCGTGCGAGGATCCGCTCCTCGATCGCGGGGTAGTCCGCACGGGAGGGAACGTCGGGGTAGGGCTGCTGGGAGGACATCGGAACCAGTCCGTCTGGGGGTGTCGGCGGTACGACCGCGGCGAGGTGGGCGGCGGCCTCCGAGCCTACTGCCGCGTCGGTGCGCGACCCTGCGCACGTGGTGCCCGGTTGGCATGGCAGGAGGCACAACGAAACGGGACGTCGGGCGCCGTCGCGGTCGGGAACAGGTTGCAGAACGCATAGGTGCGACCACCCACCGCCGACACCTGCCCGCGAGGGGGTGCGCCGATGGGGCGACTCAGGGACGGTCGGGCGCGGTTGCGGCTGCACGTCGCCGCCGTGCTGCTGTTGCCGCTGGCGGCGTTGCTGGCTGCCAACCTCCGGATCGCCTCGGGCGTGCCCGTGCTCACGCTGTCCGCCGCCGTCGTCGTCGCGTACCTCCTGTCGATCGGGCCACGCGGGTTCGTGGTGGTGTGGTGGGGGCTGGCCGCGGAGGCGGTCATCGCGCGTGGTGTGCCCCTCGACCTGGACGTGCTCGCGATCGCGGCGGTCCAGGCGGGTGTCGCGGTCGCGCTCGTCCGGCTGCTCGAGGCCCGTTTCGCCCACTACGGGCCGGTGCGCAGACCGATCGTCATGGTGGAGTTCGCGGGCATCGCCGGGGCCCTGCTCCCCCTCGGGCTCGCCGCGGTCGCCGTCGGAGCGGACACCGTGCTCGGCACCCGGTTGCACAGCGGCCCGTTGCTGCAGGACGCTGCTGCCCACGGTCTCGGGGTCGTCGCGGTGACGCCCGGGCTCCGCATGGTCATCAAGGGCCAGTTCCGGGAGCTGGACCGCCGTCGTCTGCCCAACGCCCTGGGTGCCGCTGCGCTCAGCACCGTCGCCGTCGTGGTGACCGTGCTGCTGATCGGCGGCGACAGCATCGAGACCGCCCACGTCCTGGCGGTCCCGCTGCTCGTCCTGGCGCTGATGATCGGGACGGTCGGGTACGCGCTGGCGGCGGGGCTCACCACGATCGCGAGCATCGTCCCGCTCGCCGCGTCGGGTGCGATGGACACCATGGACGTCGCGACGGATGCGATGCTGGCCTGGTGGATCGTCGGCGTCCTCGGGCTGCTCCTGGCCACCGACGGCGACCGCCGTCGTGCCATCGCCACCGAGTACCGGTCGTTCTTCATGCGGTCCGCGACACCCGCCGTCTCGATCAATGCCAGCGACGAGTGCGTCCTGCGGGCGAACGACGCGTTCGCCGCGTTGATCGGGGAGGAGGTCGAGGACCTCGAGGGGGTGCGGCTCGACGACCTGCTCCCCGACGTGGACGAGCTGCACGCCAGGCTGCGCCAGGTCCGCCTCGGTGAGGTGGACGAGGTGCTGGTCGAGTTCGCGCTCGCGCAGCGCGATGGTGGCGACCGGTGGGTCCGCTGCAACGCCGTCCGGGTCGAGCTCGAGGGTCCGCAGCACGACGTCGTCCAGGTCCAGTTCGTCGACCTGACCGCGGAGCGCAGTCGTGCCGACTCGCTCGAACGCACCAACGAGTCGCTCGAGCAGTTCGGACGGCGCGTGACCCACGACCTCAAGCAGCCCGTCTCGGCCGTGGCGGCCTACGCCTCGACGCTGCTCGAACACGGGGAGCGCATGGAGGACGGCATGGTCCGCACCATGCACGAGCGGCTTGCCGCCGCAGCCCGCCGCGCGGTGCAGCAGCTCGACGACACCTTCGCGGCCGCCGCCGCGCGCGATCCGGGACCGGTCGACGTGCGGCTCCACGAGCTCGTGGCCGACGTCGTCGGGGTGGTCGACCTCGCGCTCAACGAGCGTGGTGCGACCGTCTCCACGAACCTCATGCGCGGGCACGTGCACTCGGAGCCGGCCCACATCCGCCAGATCCTGCTGAACCTGCTGACGAACAGCCTGAAGTACCGCCGCCCGGGGCACGCCCCGCGCATCACGGTCTCGTCGCGCGTCCGTGGGGCGGGCGTCGAGCTGACGGTCACGGACAACGGTGCGGGCATCCCCGCCGACGACCTCGAGAACGTGTTCACCCGCGGCGTGCGGCTCGCCCCGGGGCAGGCGGACGGGCGTGGTGACGGTCTCGCCGACAGCCGGGAGCTGGCGGCGTCCCTCGGTGGGACGCTGCGCGCCGAGCCGTGGCCCGACGGTGCGCGCTTCGTGCTGTGGCTGCCCGATCCGGCTGCTGCGGACGCACAGACCCCCACGCGCGTCCTCGTCGTGGCGGCCGGGGGCGAGACCCCGGCGGTGCTGGAACGTCGTCTGGGCCACCGCAGCTCGCTGCGGCTGGTCGGTGCCGTCACCACCGTCGGTGACGCGGTCGCGGCAGCAAGGGACACGCGTCCCGACGTGATCCTGCTCGACCGGGCGCTGGTGGACGAGCACGGCATGCCGGGTGTCGTCGAGATCGCACGGGCCCACCGTGACGCCCGCCTGGTCCTGCTGGTCAGGGAGCGGACGAGCGACGAGCAGGCGGTGGCCCGGTCCACCGGGGCCGTGCGCGCCGTCGACCTCGCGATGGACGACGAGGCGCTCGCCGGCGGCCTCGCCAGCAGCCCCGTCTGACTGGCCTACCGTCGCCGGCGTGACCACCGAGCCGCTCCTGCACCTCGTCCCGTCCGCCGACTTCGACCCGGCGGCCACGGGCCCGTACACCCCCGCCTCGCTCGAGGAGGAGGGGTTCGTGCACTGCTCGTCGCCGGCCCAGGTGGCGGGGACCGCGCGGTTGTTCTTCGCCGGCACGGCCGACCTGCTGCTGCTGGTGATCGACCCGCGCCGGCTCGGCGCAGCCGACGTGCGCTGGGAGGACACCTACGGCATGGGACAGGCGTTCCCCCACGTCCACGGGCCCGTGCCGCGTGACGCGATCGTGGAGGTGCGGGCGTACCCGCCCGGTCGCGGCGGCCGGTGGTCGCGACCGGAGCTCGAGCCGCTGCCGTGACGCCCGACGGGGTTGTCCTGCACGTCGATGCGGACGCCTTCTTCGCCGCCGTCGAGCAGCTCGACAACCCACGGCTGGACGGCGTGCCCGTCCTCGTCGGCGGGACCGGCGGCCGGGGCGTCGTCGCCTCGGCCAGCACCGAGGCCAAGCGGCTCGGCGCGCGGTCGGCCATGCCGATGGGGACGGCGCGACGGCTGTGCGGACCGCACCACGTCGTCGTCAGCCCGCGCTTCGATCGCTACCAGGAGGTGTCGCGGGCGATGTTCGCGGTCTTCGAGCGGCACGCCGCCGTGGTCGAGCCCCTGTCGATCGACGAGGCCTGGTTGGCGTTGTCCGGCGACGAGCACCCGGCCCGTGCCGCGCGGCGGGTCCGCGAGGACGTCCGTCGCGACGTGGGCATCACGGTCTCGGTCGGCGCGGCGACGACCATGGTCTGCGCGAAGATGCTCTCGACGTGGACCAAGACGGCCCGGGGGCCCGGCAGCCAGGCCTGGCTCGGCAGCCACGAGGCGGAGCGGGCGTGGATGGCCACGCGACCGGTCCGGGCGCTGCCGGGTGTGGGGCCGGTCACGGCCGCCACCCTTGCCGACGAGGAGCTGCACACGATCGGCGAGCTCGCGCTCGCGGACCGTGCGCGGCTCGAACGACTGCTGGGCACCGCGGCCGCGAGCTCGCTGCTGGCGCTGGCCGCGAACGAGGACCCGCGACGACCCGGACCGGCGGCGGAGCGCAAGCAGCTCTCGACGGAGCGGACGCTCGCAGAGGACCTCGCCACCACGGCGGCCGTCGTCGCCCTCGCCGGGGAGCTCGCGCAGGAAGTGGTGGCCGGGCTGCGGGACCGGGGTGGCGGCGCCAGGACGCTCACCGTCAAGCTGCGGTCGTCCTCGTTCGACGACCTTCGTCGGTCTCGCACCCTCCCGGCGCCGACCGACGATCCCGCGGTGCTCGTGCCGGCGGCGCAGGACCTCGCACGGGCTGCCCACGACGCGCTCGACGGCGTGCCGGTGCGCCTCGTCGGCGTCGCGGCCAGCGGGCTCGCCGACGCGACGCAGCCGACCCTCGACCTCGGCTGACGTCATGGCCCGTCGTGCCCGGCTGGCCGCTGGTTGCACCGGCCCGGTGGGAGGGGTCCAGCGGTACCGTCTCGCACCGATGAGCACCCGCGTCCCGCACCTGTTCCTGCGCGCCCTGCTCGCCCTCCTGCTGGGCGCTGCGGCGCTGTCCGCCACTGCCCTCCCGGCTGCCGCGCACGCCTCCGTGCGACAGACCACACCCTTCGACGGCGAGCGGGTCGAGCCGGACGACGTCCCCGACGCGGTGACCATCGAGTACAACGAGGCCGTCGAGGTCCCGCCCAACGGCATCCGTGTCTTCGACGAGACCGGGGCGCGTGTCGACACCGATGCACCGGTCGACGGGACCGACGACCCCTTCCTCGCCGGGGTGGCGCTGCCGGACGACCTCGGCGACGGTTCGTACATCGTCACGTGGCGTGCGGTCTCGGCCGACGGCCACCCCATCCGCGGGGCGTTCGTCTTCACGGTGGGCGCCGCCGCCGAGGCGTCCGACACGGTCGTGGCCGACCTGCTCAGCGGTGACGGCAGTGCTGTCGCGCTCGTGCAGCGAGGCGCCACCTCGTTGACCTACGCCGCCGTGCTGTTCCTCGTCGGCGCGCTGCTGGCCGGGCGGGTCCTCGGGCGAGCCGCGACCGAGCGCAGCGCCGACTGGGTCCGCCGCGCGCTGTACGCAGGTCTCGCGCTGTCCGTCCTCGCGGTCCCGCTGCAGGCGATGGCTGCCTCCGGTGACGGGCTCGTCGCAGCGTTCGACGGCGAGCAGCTGTGGACCGTGCTGACGGCCTCGGTGGGGCTCGCGGCCGTGGTCCGCGTCATCGGTCTGGTCGGCGTGCTGCTGGCCGAGGGGCGAGCGCGCGTCGTCGCCGGGCTGGTCGCCCTGGGTTCGTTCCTCGTCGACGGGCACACCCGGACGGTCGAGCCGATCGCGGTCATGCTGGCCGGCGACGCGCTCCACCTCCTGGCCGGTGCCGTGTGGTTCGGCGGTCTGGTCGTGCTCCTGCGCGAGCTCCGAGCACGCCAGCTCGTCGACGACCCCGTCGGTGGGGCGACCATGCTGGCCGGCTGGTCGCGGTTGGCGATGTGGAGCGTCGCCGGGGTCGTCGTCGGCGGGGTCGCGATGTCGTGGGCGACCGTGCGGGACCCGCTCGCCCTCGTCACCACGACCTACGGCCAGCTGCTGCAGGCGAAGGTCCTGCTCGCGCTGATCGTGATCGGCATGGGGGCGTGGAACCACTTCAGGCTGGTCCCGCTGGTCCAGGAGGCCGTGCCGGTGCCCGCCGGCGGGGCCACCACGACCGAACCCACCACGGAGGCGGCCGACGACGACGAGGACGTCCGGGTCCGGACGGGCCTCGCCTGGCTGCGGCTGCGCCGCACCGTCCGCTGGGAGGTCGGGCTCCTGCTCGTCCTGCTGCTCGTCACCGGCGTCCTCCAGAACGAGCGGCCCGCCGCCGAGGCGCTCGGGATCGGTGGCGCGTTCCAGACCACCGAGGAGCTCACCGAGGACCTCAACCTGGACATCGTCGTCGACCCGAACATCGCCGGGCAGAACCAGATCCACCTCTACCTCCTCAACGACGCGGACCGGACCGTGTCCGAGGTCGAGGGGGTGACGATGGAGCTGTCGCTGCCCGAGCAGGACATCGGGCCGATCGAGCGCGAACCCGTCGTGACCGGCCCCGGTCACTGGGTGCTCAACGGCCGGGAGCTCGCCCTGCCCGGGACGTGGGAGATCACGGCCCGCTTCCGGATCGACCGCTTCACCGAGGCGTCGGTGACCGTGCCGGTCATCGTCGCCGCCGACTGAGGAAGGACGCCCGTGCGCGCCCTGCGTCTGACGCTGCTCACCCTGGTGCTGCTGGTGGTCGCGGCCACCCCGGCACTGGCCGACCCCGCGCTGCCGTCGAACTACGACTCGCGGCTGGTGGGGGAGGTGGACGTCCCGACGATCGAGGTGCGCGTCGAGGGCGGTGACTCGTTCTTCGTCCTCGAGGTCGAGCCCGGCACGGAGGTCGTGGTCCCCGGCTACGACAACGACAACGACTTCAGCGACGTCGCCGAGCTCGAGCAGTACCTGCGCGTGCTGCCGGACGGCACGGTGCAGCTGAACGAGAACTCGCAGGCGTTCTACAGCAACGAGGCGCGCTTCGGCGCGGCCGCGCCCCCCGGTGTCGGTGCGGACGCGCCGCCGATGTGGGTGACCGTCGGCAGCGACGGCCGCGTCGCCTGGCACGACCACCGCATCCACTGGATGTCGCCGAACCCGCCCGACAGCGTCGACACCGAGAACGGCGGTCTCGTCACCGAGTACCAGGTGCCGCTGCTGGTCGACGGCGAGCTCGTCGTCGCCGAGGGCACGCTCGAGTACGTGCCGGAGCGGTCCCCGGTCGTCGTCGGGCTGCTCGCCGTCGCCGGTCTGGTCGGCGCGGCGCTGCTGACGCGCCGCGACCGGCGGCTGGGCGCCGTGCTCCTGCTGCTGGGTGGCGGCGTGGTCACCGGGCTCGTCGTGGCGAGCACGACCGGACGCCCCGTCGGCTTCGACATCGCGACCCCGCCGGTGGCGCTCGCCGCCGTCGGGGCGCTGGCGCCACTGCTCGGTGCGACCGTGCGCAGCCTCAAGGAGGGCCAGGCGCGGGCGCTGCAGCTGCTCGGCGCCGCGTCCCTGTTCGCCTTCGGGCTGCTCGCCACGGGTCTCGCGGACGGCTTCGTCGGCGGGCCGGGGGAGGGCTTCGGCAACTGGTGGACCAACCCGACGCTGCCCACCGACGTGGCGCCGACGGTGCTGCGCTACGCCATCGCCGCCTCGACGGGGCTGGCCGCCGGCTTCTTCGCCGGCGTCCTGGTCGATCCGGACGCCGAGATGGCCGCGCTCGAGGCCGAGCTGCGCACGACACCGCTCGAGGACGACGGCACCGCCTGACGGACGTGCGCACCCCTTGCCCGGGGAACGTGACAGTGCTGGTGTCGCATGCGTGGTGGTGCGTGCGTAGGCTGCGGCGGGACGGAGCCAGCCGACCACCGGGGACCACGTGGCGAGCATCCTGCCGCAGCTGTTGCGCGACCTCGAGGCCGAGGGGCAGGCGCTGGACGACCTCGTCGCGGACCTCGACGACGCGCAGTGGCAGACGCCGACCCCGGCCGAGCCGTGGACCGTGGCGGACACGATCGGCCACCTGCTGTGGACCGACCGCGTGTCCGTCGTCGCCGCGACGGAGCCCGAGCGGTTCCAGTCGTTCATCGGGGAGATGTTCGCGGCGTTCGACAGCGACGACCCGGTCGGTGCGGCGGCACAGGAGGCTGCTGCCGTCCCGCACGAGCGGTTGCTGTCGGAGTGGCGGACGCTGCGCGAGGTCCTCGTCGACGCCCTGCGGCGGGTGCCCGACGGCACGAAGCTGCCCTGGTTCGGCCCGCCGATGTCCGCCGCGTCGATGGCGACGGCGCGGCTCATGGAGACGTGGGCGCACGGGCAGGACGTGGCGGACGCGCTCGGCGTCGAGCGCACCCCGACGCAGCGGCTGCGCCACGTCGCACACCTCGCCGTGCGCACGCGCGGCTTCGCGTACGTCGCGAACGACCTCGACCCGTCGACCGCCGACGTGAGGGTCGAGCTGACGGCGCCGGACGGCACGACGACGTGGACCTTCGGGCCGGAGGACGCCCAGCAGCGCGTCACCGGCAGCGCGCTGGACTTCTGCCTCCTCGCGGTCCAGCGGGTGCACCGCGACGACACGGACCTCGTCGCGACCGGGCCCGACGCGGACCAGTGGCTCGACGTGATCCAGGCCTTCGCCGGCCCGCCCGGCCCGGGTCGCGCACCGAAGGACGCGGCATGACCGCGCCGGTCCGGATCGCCAACTGCAGCGGGTTCTACGGGGACCGGCTGGATGCCCTGCACGACCAGGTCACCGGCGGTCCGGTGGACGTCGTCACCGGTGACTACCTCGCCGAGCTCACGATGCTGATCCTCGGTCGCGACCGCATGCGCGACCAGTCGCTCGGCTACGCCCGGACGTTCCTCACCCAGCTCGAGCAGTCGCTGGGCGAGGCACTGGACCGGGGCGTGCGCATCGTCGTGAACGCGGGCGGGCTGAACCCGTCCGGGCTCGCCGAGGCCGTCGACGGGCTCGCCGGGGGGCTCGGTCTGGACCCGGCGGTCGCGTACGTGGCCGGCGACGACGTCCGTGCACACGCCGACCGGCTCGGCGTCGACGGAGCGCTGACGGCCAACGCGTACCTGGGTGGCTTCGGCATCGCGAGGGCGCTGGACGCCGACGCCGACGTCGTCGTGACCGGGCGCGTCACCGACGCAGCACTCGTCATCGGCAGCGCCGCGTGGCACCACGGCTGGACGCCGAGCGACCACGACGCGCTCGCGGGGGCGCTCGTCGCCGGCCACGTCATCGAGTGCGGCTGCCAGGCCACGGGCGGCAACCTCGCAGGCTTCACGGCGCACGACGTCCGTCGCCCGGGGTTCCCCATCGCCGAGGTCGCGGCCGACGGCAGCAGCGTCATCACCAAGCACGACGGCACCGGCGGGGTCGTGGACGTCGACAGCGTCACCGCGCAGCTGCTCTACGAGGTCGGCTCGCCCCGGTATGCGAACCCCGACGTGACCGCCCGGCTCGACACGATCGAGCTCGAGCAGGTCGGCGACGACCGGGTGGCGATCAGCGGCGTCGTCGGTGAGGCCCCGCCACCACGGCTCAAGGTCTGCGTGAACTCCCTCGGAGGGCACCGCAACGGCGTCGAGTTCGTGCTCACCGGGCTCGACATCGAGGCCAAGGCCGCGCTGGTCCGGGCGCAGGTCGAGGACGCGCTGGCCGACGACCCGCCCGCAGAGGTCGTGTGGGACCTCGCCCGCACCGACCACGAGGACGCCGCCACCGAGCAGGCCGCCTCCGCGATCCTGCGCCTGTCGGTCAAGGACCCGGACCCCGACCGCATCGGGCGTCGTTTCACCAGCGCGTGCATCGAGCTCGCCCTCGCCAGCTACCCCGGCTTCCACGTGACCGCGCCGCCGTCGAAGGCGACGCCGTACGGGGTCTACACCCCCGCGTACCTCGACCGCGACCTCGTGGAGCACACGGTGGTGCTGCCCGACGGGTCCCGGGTCGTGATCGATGCTCCGGGCGACCTGCTGGCGCTCGACGACCCCGGTGCGGGCGGGCTGCCGGACCCGCTGCCGGACGGGCCGACCCGGCGCGTGCCGCTCGGTCGCATCGCCCGTGGTCGCAGCGGGGACAAGGGCGGCGACGCGAACATCGGCCTGTGGGTGACCACCGACGACGCCTACGCCTGGCTCGCCCACCTCGTCGACCGCGACGCCGTCGTCCGGCTGCTCCCGGAGGCAGGTGGACACGACGTCGACGTCCATCGCCTCCCGAACCTGCGTGCCGTCAACGTCGTCGTCCACGGGCTGCTCGGCGAGGGCGTGTCGTCCGGCACCCGCTTCGACCCGCAGGCCAAGGGCCTCGCCGAGTGGCTGCGCGCCCGGCACGTGGACGTGCCGGTGTCACTGCTGGCCGACGCGGCCGCCCTCGTCCCGCCCGCTACGCCCGAGGACCTCGCATGATCAACGTCGCGACCGAGCCGTACGCAGACCCGTACGCGACCGAGGAGCGCCTCGCGCTGGCGGACGTCGCCACCCGGTTCGTCGAGAAGCACGTGACCGACCGCCACGACCAGTTCGAGCGCGACGGGCGGCTGCCCCGTGACCTGCACGAGGCCGCCGCAGCCGCGGGGCTGCTCGGCCTCGGCTTCCCCGAGGAGGCAGGTGGCAGCGGCGGCACGCTGGTCGACGTCACGGTCCGCGACGAGGCGATGCTGTACGCCGGTGCGTCGAGCGGCCTCATGAGTGCGCTGTTCACCAACGGGATCGCGTGTCCGCACATCGTCGGCCACGGCACGCCCGAGCAGGTCGACCGCTGGGTGCGGCCGACCCTGGCGGGCGAGCTGATCGGTTCGCTCGCCATCACCGAGCCCGGCGGCGGGTCGGACGTCAACAACCTCTCCACGCGGGCCGAGCGCGACGGCGACCACTACGTCGTCAACGGCGCCAAGACCTACATCACCAGCGGCACACGGGCCGACTGGTTCACCACGGCCGTGCGCACGGGTGGCCCCGGCGCCGGTGGCATCTCGCTGCTGGTCATCGAGCGCGACGCCGAGGGCCTGGACGTGTCGGCGCCGCTGGACAAGATGGGCTGGCGCTGCTCGGACACCGCGGAGCTGTCGTTCACGGACGTGCGTGTGCCGGCGGGTCACCTCGTCGGCGAGGAGGACCGCGGGTTCCAGTACATCGGCGAGAACTTCGTCGGCGAGCGCATCGGCCTCGCCGTGCACGGCTACGGCCTCGCCCAGCGCTGCCTCGACCTGACCGTCCAGTGGTGTCGGGACCGCGAGACGTTCGGCCGGCCACTGCTGGGGCGGCAGGTGGTGCGTCACAAGCTCGTCCGGATGCGCGAGTCGGTCGAGGCGTCCCGTGCGTACACGCGGCAGGTGGCGCTGCGGGCGGCGGCGGGTGAGCAGGTCGTGGCCGAGGCCTGCATGGCCAAGAACATGGCCGTGGCCACCGCGGAGTTCGTGGCCGACGAGGCGGTCCAGCTCCACGGCGGCATGGGCTACATGACGGGCACCGAGGTCGAGCGGCACTACCGCGACGCGCGTCTGCTGGGCATCGGCGGCGGTGCCACCGAGGTGCTCACCGACCTCGCCGCGAAGCTCCTCGGCTACGGCTGAGGGCCGCTTCCGGACGCGGTCGGGATCGGAGGGAACCGGCGTCCTCGCGGTGGCGTCCCAACTGGTGCAGGCTGTCGTCGCCACGAAGGACTGCCATGGGAACCCGGACCGTCCCCGCCGTCGCGATCGCCGGTGTCATCGGGCTGCTCGCCGGCATCACCGGCATGTGGCTGCTCGACGACGACGGGTTGCCGAACGTCGACGACTCGACCATCGCACCGTCCATCCTCGCTGCGCCGGACGGCACGGTGCTCGCGGCGGGGCTCGCGCACCCGACCGGCTGCGACGACCTCGCGGCCACGATGCGCGCACTCCAGGCGGAGTACGGCCAGGTCGGCGGGTGGTACGGCGTGCCGATGGCGGCCGAGGCGGCCGACGACGAGATGGCCTTCGAGGACGCCGCGGGCGCGGCCGGTGACCAGGCCAGCCGCGCAGCGACCGACGACGGGTCGCTGGACGCCACGAACGTGCAGGAGATCGGCGTCGACGAGCCGGACATCGTCGAGCGGCTGACGCGGGACGTCGTCGTCGTGGGCACGGAGGGGATGCTCCGCGTGGTGGACGTGAGCGGCACCACGCCCGTCGTGCGCGGTGAGCTGGCCGTGCAGGAGTGGGGTGGGGACCTCGGGCTGTTCCGTGTCAGCGACACCCGCGTCGCCGTGCTCGCCCAGGGCGAGGGGCTCGTGCGGGAGGACCTGGCCAGCTCGATGATCCGGCCGGGCGGGTGGGGCACGACCGTCGTCGCGCTGGTCGACGTCGGCAACCCCGACGCCCCCCGCGAGGTCTCGCGCATGGAGCTCGAGGGCTGGACCGTCGATGCGCGAGCCGTGGACGGCATCCTCCGCCTCGCCGTGCGCAGCGAGGGCCCGCAGGTCGACGTGTACGCACAGGGCGAGTTCGACGTCGAGCGCGACTTCGACTGGGAGACCGCCACCCAGGACGACATGGAGCGCTTCGACCGCGAGTACCAGGCCGAGTACCAGCGCCGGATGGACGAGGCCCTCGCGCAGCTGCAGCCCGAGCACTGGCAGCCGTTCGCCTCGGTCGACGGCCGGACGCAGCCGCTGGTGCCGTGCGACCGCATCGGCTTCCCGACGTCCTTCGCCGGCCTCGGCACCCTGACGCTCGCCGCCATCGACGCGACCGGGGACAGCCTCGCCATCGATGACAGCGAGGCTGTCGTGACCAGTGGGGAGAACCTCTACGCCACGACCGACCGGGTCGTGATCGCGACGACGCGTTGGGACGTGGAGCCGGTCCCGACCCCCGAGCCGCTGCCGGAGGAGGAGCCCACGTTCGAGCCCGGCGAGCCCGCGCCGTCGCCAGTCGAGCCGGAGCCCGAGCCGGAGCCGCTGCCGGAGGAGGAGCCGCCGGCGACCGAGGAGCCCGAGCCGACGCCCGAGCCGACCGCGACCGAGGAGCCCGGGGCGTCCCCGGACCCCGACGCGCCCACGGAGGAGCCCCAGCCCACCGAGGAGGAGACCGTCGAGGTCGAGGTGCTCCCGATGATGATCATGCCGCCGTGGGGCGGCACGGGCGGCCGGACCGACCTGCACGTCTTCGACGTCGAGGGGACGATCGTCAGCCACGTCGCCTCGGGGACCGTCGACGGGAGCCTGCTCAACCAGTACTCGATGTCGATCCACGACGGGGTGCTGCGCACCGCCACGACCGCGCTGGTCGACGGCCGCACGGAGTCGTTCGTCACGACGTTCCGCGTCGAGGGCACCGACCTCGTCCAGCTCGGCCAGGTCGGCGACCTGGGGCCGAACGAGGACATCCAGGCCGTGCGGTTCATGGGCGACACCGGCTACGTCGTGACGTTCCGCCGCACCGACCCGCTGTACGTGGTCGACCTCAGCGACCCGACCGCGCCGCGCACCCGCGGCGAGCTCAAGATCGAGGGCTACTCGGCCTACCTCCACCCGCTCGGCGGCGGCCAGCTGCTGGGCATCGGGCAGGACGCCGACCCCGAGACCGGGATCACCCGGGGGGTCCAGGTGTCGACGTTCGACGTCGTCGACCCCACCGCGCCGGCCCGGATCGACGTCGACGTCACGCCGGACAGCCACAGTGAGGTCGAGTGGGAGCCGCACGCACTGACGGTCACGGACGACCGCCTGGCCGTCGTGCCGGTGGAGATCTGGGACGCCAGCCCCAACGGTCGTCTCGGTGCGGTGCTCTACCGGATCAGCGGGACGGGCGAGCTGCAGCGCGTCGGCATGCTCAACTCCGGTGGCGACTGGCAGCTGCGGCCGCGGCGCACCCTCGACCTGGGTGACCAGCTGCTCACGATCGGCGAGCGCGGCGTGATCTCGTGGGACCGTGAGAACTTCTCGGTCGGGGCCACCGTCCGCTTCGGCGCGCCGAGCTTCGAGGGTGCGGAGAAGTTCGAGGACGAGGCGGTGGGCGGCGGTGCGCCGGGGTTCGAGCCCTAGGCGCCCGCCCGCTCGGCCACGTCGTCGAGGACCCGCTGGAGGGTCCGGAGCCGTACCGGCGCGATCATGTCGCCGGTCGCCACGAAGTAGCGCTTGTCGCGGTCCGGCTCGTCCCGACAGCGGTCGCAGCCCAACCCGCGGGCCTCGAGCACCTCCGGACCGGCCCAGGTCCATGCGGTGCCGTCCTTGCCGTCGTCGCGGTCCGGCCAGTCGCGCTTGAGCCGGAACACGGGATGGCTGCCGACGATGCGCGCCACGTAGGGCTTCGGGCCACGAGTCGCCGCCGGCAGGGTGATCGCTCCGGGGGCGGCGACGACCGGGCCGTGCGAGCAGAGCTCGAGCTGGTCGGCGAACGAGTCGCGCCGGGCCTGCTTGTCGAGCCGGTGGACCTCCTCGGCGACCGCGGCCGCCAGCCCGGGCAGCCGACGGCCGTCCCAGCCCAGTGCCTCGGCCCCCGCCTTGGCCCGTGACCGGACCCCGCCGGGGAGCCCCTTGGCGGCCTTCTCGGCGTCGGGCCAGAGCCGGCTGGGGTCGTCGACCGGGAACGGCACCATCGCGAGGAGGTCGAGGGCGGCGCCGCCACCGGGGCGCACCGCGGCCACGGCGGTGAGCACCAGCGCCCAGTCCGGCGGCGGCCCGGGTGTCCGTGCGGCGTCGCAGGCCTCGGTGACGGCGGTGACGAGCAGGTCGTCGTCGAGCTCACCGTCCTGGGCGAGCCCGACCAGTGCGGGCCACGGGGCACGCTCGGACGGCGCCGCCAGCCAGCCACCGACGAGGAGCGCCGGGAGGTCCTCGGGGCGGTTGGGGTGGCGCAGCAGGCTGCGCAGGACCTGCATGTCGGGTCGGTCCGCGGGGGTCGGCTCGGGCTGCTCCATGGCGCCGTGCATGATCGCCGCCTCCGCCAGCAGCCCCTCGACGTCCCAGGCGCAGAGGTCCGTCGCCACGTCCCGCAGGACGGCGGTCGGCGTCGCCGGGTCCACGGCGCGACCGAAGGCCCAGTCCGCACGTGCCGCCGGGGTCTCGAGCGCAGGGTCCTCGACCGGGTCGACCCACTGCTCCTCCGCACCGGACTCGCCCTCGAAGGGGTCGACCCAGACGTCGTCGGGGGCGGCCCGCTCGCCCGGCGCGGGGTCCCACCCGTCCACGCCGTGGTCCCCGACGGGGCCGAACTCGGCGTCGGGGTCGTAGCTGCGCACGGACGGGGGCATGCGGTGCACGGTACGAGCCCGCCGTGACAGGACCGGTGCAGCGGTCCTGTCCCACCCGCCGCGTACCGTGCGGCGCGCTGGCGGTCGGAGGTCGAGGCGTGGCGGACGAGGCACGGTTCCGGGCGGTTCGCGCGGTCGCGCGGGCACGCGTGCCGGTGCTGCTGTGGGGCGAACCGGGGATCGGCAAGACCGCGTTCGTCGAGGCGCTGGCTGCCGCGGACGACGTCCCGCTCGAGGTCGTCGTCGGCTCGATCCGGGAACCGAGCGACCTCAACGGCCTGCCCGTCGTCCAGCCCGACGGCAGCGGCGTCGTGCTGGCAGCGCCCGCGTGGGCGAAGCGGCTGGTCGAGGCCGGCGGCGGCTACCTCTTCCTCGACGAGCTCTCCACGGCGCCCCCGGCCGTGCAGGCGGCCATGCTCCGGGTCTGCAAGGAGGGCTGGGTCGGCGACGTGAAGCTGCCCGACGAGGTGGTGCGGATCGCGGCGGCGAACGACCTCGCCACCGCGGCCGACGGCTGGCTGCTGGCACCCGCGACCGCCAACCGGTTCTGCCACGTCCAGTGGGCCGCGGACCTCGACGACTGGCTGACCGGCATGACCGTCGGCTGGGACGCCGTGCGACCCGACGCCACCAGCACGGCGCCGCTGCCGGCGGCGGGCCGCCGCTCGCTGGTGCGCGCACGCGTCGCGGCGTTCGTCAAGCACCGCCCCTCGCTGCTGCACGCCTGCCCGACCGACCCGAGCGCCGCGGCCGGCGCGTGGCCGAGCCCACGGACGTGGGAGTACACCGCCGAGGCGTTCGCCCACCTCGGCGACGGTGACCTCGACGCGCAGCAGGTCGTCGCGGGCGGCCTCGTCGGCGACGGCGCCGCGGTCGAGCTGCTCACCTGGTGGCACCACGACGACCTGCCCGACCCGGCCGACGTCCTGGCCGACCCGCACGTGGTCGACTGGAGCGACCGTGCCGACCGGCTGTACGCCGTGCTCGGTGCCGTCGCCGCACACGCCGTCGCCCGTGGGGACGCCGCGACCTGGACCGACGCGATGGCGGTCGTCGAGGTGGCCGCTGACGCGAACACGGGTGACCTCGCGGCCCCCTACGTCCAGGACCTGTTCCGTGTCCGTCCCGCCGGCGTGCCGGTGCCGGCGTCGGTGCTCACGGCCTTCCGGCCACTGCTGCAGCGCGCGGGGCTGGTGTCGGCGTGACGCCGTTGCGTGCCCGACCCCTCGCCGCCGAGGAGCGCGCGACCTACGCCGCCGCCCGGCTGCACGCCGTCCACGCGTTGATGCCCTACCTGGCCACGGCGGTGTTCCGGCTGCAGCCCTACGCCGTCGAGGGACTGGGAACCTTCGGCGTCGATGCCGACTGGCGGGTCTACGTCGACCCTGCCGTCCTGGAGCGCTGGGGCGTGCCGGCCAGTGCCGGCGTGCTGCTGCACGAGGTCGGCCACGCGCTGCGCGACCACGCCGGGCAGGCGGCGCTGGTGGGCAGCGACATCGACCGGTACGCGTGGAACTGCTGCGGTGACGCGGCGATCAACGACGACCTGGTGGCGGCCGGCGTCCACCTCCCCGGCGCACCAGTGCTCCCGGCCGACCTCCGCGACGTCGACGGCGACCCGATGACGCCGGGCGGCACGGCGATGGCGTACTACGACGCCCTGCCGGTGCGCGACGTCGCCGAGGTGGCGGACACGCCCCCGGCACGGCCGCCCGGCACGGCACCCGCCGACGCGGTCGTGCGCGTGCCGGGACGGCCGGACGCGCCCGACACCTCGTGCGGGACGGTCGCCGGCGCCGCTGCGCACGCGGTGGCCACGCCGGACGACGGTGGCGGGGTGTCGCCGGCCGAGCAGCGGCTCACGCGGCGTGCGGTGGCGCGTGACGTCGAGCAGGCGCACGCGCGTGACCCCGGCTCGGTGCCGGCCGGCCTCCGTCGCTGGGCGGGGGAGGAGCTCGCGCCGCCGCAGGTGCCGTGGCAGCAGGTGCTGCGGGGGGTCGTCCGGCAGGGGCTGGCCTCGGCGGCCGGTGCGATGGACGCGACCTACACACGCCCCTCGCGGCGACGCGTCCCCGGCGTGGTGCTGCCGGGCTCGCGCCGACCGGTCCCCGCGGTCGCCGTGGTCGTCGACACCTCCGCGTCGATGGGCGAGGCCGCCCTGCGCGCCGTGCTCGGTGAGGTCGAGGGCATCGCTCGCCAGGTCGGGGCGGCCGGCCAGCGGCTGCGGGTGCTGGCGGTCGACGCAGCGGTGCACGAGGTCCGGTCGGTCCGGCGTGCGGCCGAGCTGGTCCTGTCCGGTGGTGGCGGCACCGACCTGACGCCGGGCCTGCACGCCGCGGTCCGCGGGCACCCGCGCCCGGACGTGGTCGTGGTGTGCACCGACGGGTTCACGCCGTGGCCCGCCGAGCCGCCGGCCCCGGCACGCTGGGTCGTCGTGCTCGTGCAGGGCCAGGCGGGCCTGCTGCAGCGCCCACCACCCGAGCCGCCGGCCTGGGCGGACGTGGTCGAGGTGGTCGTCGGACCGGAGGTGGCGGCGTGACGCGCGAGCGTGCACCGCGCCGGCCGTCGCGACGCCTCGGCCTCCTGCTCGGGACGGGGCTCCTCGTCGTGCTGGCCTCGCTGCCGCTGTTCGTGCTGCCGGCGGTCGACGAGCCCGAGGACCTGCGTGCCGCGCCGATCGACGCCGTGCTCGTCCTCGGCGGCGGTGACGGCGAGCGGATCGCCACGGCCACGAGCCTGCTGGGGCGGTTGCCCGGTCCGGCGCCCGAGCTCGTGCTGGCGGTCCAGTACCCCGCACCGCTGCTCGCGTGCGGGACGCTGACGGAGGTCCCCGAGGTGACGGTGCGGTGCCTGGTGCCCGACCCCCGGACCACGGCCGGCGAGGCGGCCGGGGCGGTCGCGCTCGCCGCCGACGAGGGGTGGCAGCGGCTCGCGGTCGTGACCTCCGACTACCACGTCACCCGCTCCCGCCGGCTGTTCACCCGCTGCGTCGAGCGGCTCGCCCCGGAGCTGCAGGTCCTGTGGGTGGCCGGCGAGACCGAGCCGCTCACGCTGCGCGGCGCGTGGCGGATCGCGACGGAGTGGCCGAGCCTGCTGGGCACGCCCTGGGACCACGAGCCGAGCTGCACCGGCGAGCCGGCCTTCTGAGGCTCACTCCTCGCGGAGGAGTCGTGTCTTCTCGGCCTCGTACTCGGCGTCGGTCAGCTTGCCGCGGTCGTGCAGGTCCGCCAGCGCGGCGAGCTGCGACGCGCGGTCGCGCTGGTCCGTGCCGCCGGCGAGCTGGGTCGTGCGCTCCTCGCGGACCGCGTACACGCGCGACTGGAAGGCCTCGGGGTCCGGGACGTCCTGCAGGACCGTCGCGCTGGTCTCGCCAGAGGACTCCAGCAGCACGTCCCCGTAGCCGAGCAGCCGCTCGACGACGCGCTGGTTGAAGACGACGTTGCTGATCGACTCGACCGGGATCTCCTTGCTGGACCGCGTCAGCACCCCGGTGCGCACCACGACGCGCTCGGTGGTCAGCGCGTAGAGCGTGAACGCGCGGCGGACCAGCGGTGGGGCCCCGAGGCCGAGCAGGAACACCAGCGACAGCAGCGACACCGCGGGGATCAGCCAGCTCGGCGGGTCCGGCACCTGGAAGGCGGCGATCACGGCGCCGACGGTGAGGACGAGCCAGAACGCCGGAGCGAGCAGCACCCGCCAGTGCGGTCGCAGCGCGACCACGACGGTCTCGTCGTCGGTGAGCAGTCGGTCGGGGTACGTCGCCATGGCCGGCAGCCTAGGTCGCGGCGGGGGGTGCGGGGCAGCAGGGCTACGGTCGCCGCCGGGGAAGGGGCACTCGTTGGGCACACCGAAGCTGCGGGACCACCTGGGCACGTTCACCGCCGACCTGGCCGCCCGGCACGGGACGCGTCCGGCGGTCCGCGACCCGCAACCGACGCCCGGCCTGCACCCCGGCGGGCTGCGGACGTACGGCGACCTCGAGCGCCACGTCGGGCTGCTCGCGGCGGTGCACGCGGAGCTCGGGCGTCGGGAGGGCGATCGCGTCGTGGTGGCGATCGGCAACCGCATCGACACGCTGCTGCACGCCAGCGCCCTGGCACGCCTCGGGTGCGTCCCGGCGCTGGTGAACCCGCGCCTCACCGCGGAGGAGGCGCAGCACGTCGCCGAGGCCGCCGGTGCGGTGGCGGGGGTGGGCGACGACGAGGTGCTCGAACGCCTGCAGCTCGCCGAGGTCGTGGCGACGAGCTCGACCGAGGAGCTCGGCCGACGGGTGGTGGAGGGTCTCGACGCGGGGACGCTCGTGCGTCGCAGTCCTGAACCGCGCGCCGCCGACGACGTCGCCCTGCTGCTGGCCACGTCGGGCACCACCGGCTTCCCCAAGGCCGCGGCCCTGACCAGCAGCGGCCTGCTGGGCTACAGCGGCCTGCTGGCGCGACTGCCTGTCGGCCACACCCGCGGGGTCCGGGCCGGGCGCGACCGTCTGCTCGCTCCGCTGCCGCTGGCCCACGTGATGGGCTTCGCGGTCATGCTCAACGGCCTGCTCGCGGGCATCGAGGTGCTGCACGTGCCCCGGTTCGACCCGCACGAGGTCCTGGACGTGATCGAGCGCGACCGCCCCAACATGGTGGTCATGGTGCCGACGATGTACGCCGACCTCGAGGCCGCCGGCGCCGACGAGCGCGACCTGACCAGCATCCAGGTCTTCTGCTCGGCGGCCGACGCCATGCCCGACGCACGGGCGCGTCGCTTCCAACGCCGTGGCGCGCTGGCGACCGTGGCGGGCGTCCGCGTCGCACCGGCGCTGTTCGTCGACGGGTACGGGATGGTCGAGCTGTCGGGCCTCGCGGCCGTACGCGTCTTCCCGGCCAGCTGGGTGCCCCTGCCGGCCCCGGCACTGGTCAGCCCGTCGTTGGAGGTGCGGACGGTCGACGAGGACGGGACCCCGACCCGACCGGGCGAGATCGGCGAGCTCGAGTTCCGCGGCGGTGGGGTGCTGCGTGGCTACGAGGGCCGCCCCGACGCCGGCCCGGACGCGGACGGCTGGTTCGCGACCGGTGATCGCGCGCGACTGTGGCCGGGGCGCGTCCTGCAGTTCGCGGGCCGCGAGAAGGACCGCCTGAAGGTCGGCGGGTTCTCGGTCTTCCCCGCCGAGGTCGAGCAGGAGCTCAACGACGCCGTCCCGGGCTTCGCGGAGGTGGCGGTCGTGGGCCTCCCCGACGACCGGCTGGGCGACCGCCCCGTCGCCCTGGTCGTCGCGGGCCCCGACTTCGACCCGTCGGCGTTCCTCACGGCCGCCGGGGCTGCCGTCGCCGGCTACCGACGCCCCCGTGGCGTGGTGCTCGTCGACGAGATCCCGCGGGGCAACAACCGCAAGGTCGACCGGGAGGCGGCGACACGGCTGGCGATCGACGCCGCGGCGCGCGGCGACCTCGTCACCGCCTCGTGAGGGTCGACCGCGAGCGCCGCGAGCTGCCGGTGGACGACGAGGTCGGCGCGGTCACCGTGGTCGTCCACCGGCCCACGCGGCCACGCGGACCCGGCGTGCTGCTGACCCACGGCGCCGGCAAGGACCTCGACGCGCCGCACCTGGTCGCCCTGGCCGACGCCGTCGCAGCGACCGGCGTGCTCGTGGTCCGGGCCAACCAGCCGTGGAAGCAGGCGGGCCGTGCCGTCCCGCCCCGACCGCCGCGGGCGCTGTCGGGCTACGCGGCCGTGGCCGCGGCCGTGCGCAGGACGTTCGGTCCGCGCCGCGGCTGGGTGGTCGGTGGCCACTCCAACGGTGCTCGGCTGACGACGCACGCGCTCGCGTCGCCGGAGCTCGGCGTACAGGCCGAGGGCGCGCTCCTGGTGTCCTACCCGCTGCACGCCCCGGGCAAGCCGATCGGGGACCGGATCGACCACTGGTCGGCCGTCACGCACCCGCTGCTGTTCCTCCAGGGCAGCCACGACCCGTTCGGCGGTGTCGACGAGCTCCAGGCGGCGCTGTCCCGCCTGGCCGGACCGGCCGACGTGGTCGCGGTGCCCGGCGCCGACCACGGCCTCGCGGTCCCGTCGACCCGGTCGGAGGACGGCCGCCGGCACGAGGGGGCCGAGGTCGTGCCGGGAACGGCCGCCGACGTCGCGCGCTGGTTGACGCGTCTCTGAGCGAGCCCGCGTGTAGATTTTCGTCGTTCCTGTCGTCTCACCGGTGCGGAGGGCGCTGTGATCCAGGAGTTCAAGGAGTTCATCAACAAGGGCAACGTGGTCGACCTCGCGGTCGCCTTCGTGCTCGGCGTCGCCTTCAAGCCGATCATCGACGCCATCGTGGGACGCGTCCTGATGCCGCTCATCGGGATGGTCTTCGGCACGCCGAACTTCGACACGCTCGGCACGTTCGCCTGCGAGGCGATCCCGGAGGGCGGTGCCACGGAGGGGCTGCTCATCGTCGGCGCCGAGCAGTGCGCGGGATCGATCGGTGCCGTGATCACCGCGATCGTGTCGTTCCTCCTGGTCGCCGTGGCCCTGTTCTTCGTGGTCAAGGCCTACAACCGCATGCAGCGCGACGAGCCGGACGAGCCGGAGCCCGAGGCCGACCCCGAGGACATCGTCCTCCTGCGCGAGATCCGCGACGCGCTCGCCGACCGCTGAGCCACCCGCACGGCCGACGACCCGCCCTCGTGGCGGGTCGTCGTCGTCTCAGACCGGGACGCCCGGGTACTCCTCCGGCGGCTCCTCGTCACCGGGCGTGATCCCGGCGGGCGGTCCGGTCACCGGGGCGGGCTCGGGGGCCGGCTCGTCGGGCTCGACGTCCTCGTCGGGCGTGATGCCCTTCGCCGCCAGCCGCTGGGCACGGACCTGCTCGGCCGCTGCGTCGCCGTACCGGCGGGCGACGGCCCGCTCGACCGCACGGTGCGCGGCGTCGTGGGCCTGCGCCCGGGTCTCGTCCTCCAGCGACCCGCGACTGCCGGGTCGGACGAGGCCGAGCTCGCGCGCCTTCTGGGCCACGGCCTCGGCGACGCGCGGGGCGACGGACCGGTCGAACGGTGACGGGATGATGTAGTCCGCGGCGAGCTCGTCGTCGGGCACGCAGCCCGCGATGGCCTCGGCGGCGGCGATCTTCATGTCGTCGTTGATGGCGGTCGCGGCGGCGTCGAGCAGGCCCCGGAACACGCCGGGGAACGCGAGCACGTTGTTGATCTGGTTGGGGAAGTCGCTGCGGCCGGTCGCCATCACGCGCACGTGCGGCCCCGCTTCGTCGGGGTGGATCTCGGGCGTGGGGTTGGCCATGGCGAAGACGACGCGGTCCTCGCTCATCGTCTGCACGAGCTCGAGGGGGAGCGTGTCGGGCCCGGAGACCCCGATGAAGACGTCAGCACCCTCCAGCGCCCGCTCCTTGCCGCCGCGCAGGTCCCGCGGGTTGGTCTGCTTGGCGACGCGGCGACGGATCGGGTCGGTGCCCTTGCGCTTGGCCTCGAGGATGCCGTCGACGTCGACGCCGACGATGTCCTCGACGCCGGCCGCCTGGAGCAGGCCGATGATCGCGACGCCGGCCGCACCGACACCCTGCACCACGACCCGCAGCGACGACAGGTCGCGCTCGAGCAGCTTCGCGGCGTTGAGGAGTGCGGCGAGCACCACGATCGCGGTCCCGTGCTGGTCGTCGTGGAACACCGGCACGTCGAGGCGCTGTCGCAGCTTGCCCTCGATCTCGAAGCAGCGGGGCGCCGCGATGTCCTCGAGGTTGATGCCGCTGAACCCCTGGGCGATGCGCGCGACGGTGTCCACGAAGGTGTCGGGGTCCTGGTCGTCGACGAGGATGGGGTAGGCGTCCACGCCGCCGAACGACTTCAGCAGCATGCACTTGCCCTCCATCA
>CAYMGL010000011.1:0-23213 GCA_964389945.1 uncultured Actinomycetota bacterium | reverse complement strand
CCCGGACCGTCGAAGGAGCCTCGATGTCGTTCACCGTCGGACAGACCGTCGTCCATCCCCACCACGGCGCAGCCGTGATCAACGATCTCGAGAACCGGATCTTCGACGGCCGCGAGATGCAGTACCTGGTCCTGACGGCACCCGACACCGACCTCACGTTGCGGGTCCCGGCCGAGGCCTGCGAGGACATCGGCATCCGCGAGTGCATGGGTCGCGACGAGCTCGACAGCCTGCTCACGCTCCTCGGTGAGGAGGGCGAGCCGCCGAAGGGCCACTGGTCGCGCCGGCTGAAGCGCAACCAGGAGCGCCTGCGCTCCGGCGAGCCGACGGAGGTGGCGGTCGTCCTGCGCGACCTGACCGCGAAGGACCTCGAAGGGGGGCTCTCCCCCGCCGAGCGTCGCCTGCGCGACCAGGCCCGTCAGATGCTGCTGGGCGAGATGGAGGCCATCGTCGGGCAGCGCACCGACGCCGAGTCCATGCTCGACGACGCCCTCGGCCTCGACTGAGCGACGACCCACCTCCACGACGCGAGCCCGGACCACTGGTCCGGGCTCTGCTCGTCGCGCGGCTTCCACAGCACCACGGACAGCGGACCAGCAGATCGGGGAGCGCAGCCCGAGGGTGGGGCGGACCCGACCCCGGACACCACGTGCCGACCGACACCGCCCCCCGCCCCTTCACCGAGTTCGAAGATCTCGCCCGCTCGCTGGTCGCCCTCGACGTCGAACTCGGGCACGAGCCACGGCACCGACTCGCCGCCTACGTCGGCGAGGACCCGCTGCTCGTCGTGGACCTGCGGCCGTTCCCACCCGGCGGCATCGAGGGGCCGATGGTCGAGGTCGTCGCCGGCGCGCTGGCGCTCGGGGCCGACCGGCTCGCGACGGCACTCCCGGGCCGCGCCTGGTCGCTCGACGACCCCGTCGCGCCGGTCAGCGACGACGGCGACCTCCGACAACGGGTCCTGCTGTGCACCACGGCTCGTGCCGGGGCATCCGTGCGCAACTGGCTGCTGCCGTTCGACCTCACCGGGGACGACCTGGTCTGGCACGAGGCCGTCGCCGAGGACGGCGGCTGCGAGGGGTGGGTCCCCCACGCCCTGCAGGTCGCCGTGGACGCCGGCTGGGAACCCGACCCCGACGGGGCCGCCGAGCAGCTCGCGCGGTGCGCAGCGCTCGGGCACGAGGTGTTCCTCGCACCCGCGGGCACCGCGCTGCTCGATCAGGTGGCCGGCAGGTAGCGCTTGATCTCGCGCCGGGCGATCGACCGCTTGTGGACCTCGTCGGGCCCGTCGGCGAGGTGCAGCGTGCGGGCGTGCGCCCACAGGCCCGCCAGCGGCGTGTCGTCGCTGACCCCCATGCCCCCATGGGCCTGGATCGCGCGGTCGAGCACCCAGGTCGCCATCGCCGGCGCGGCGACCTTGATCGCGCTGATCTCGATGCGCGCGCCCTTGTTGCCCACCGTGTCCATCAGCCACGCGGTCTTGAGCGTCAGCAGGCGCACCTGCTCGATGCGGACACGAGCCTCGGCGATCCACTCCTGGATGACCCCCTGGCGGGCGAGCGGCTTGCCGAACGCCTCGCGCTGGATGACTCGCTCGCACATCAGGTCGAAGGCCCGCTCGGCCATCCCGATCAGCCGCATGCAGTGGTGGATCCGACCCGGACCCAGCCGCGCCTGCGCCAGCGCGAAGCCACTGCCCTCCTCGCCGATGAGGTTGCTGGCGGGGACCCGGACGTCGGTGAACTTCATCTCCGGGTGCCCGCCGTGGCCGTCGTAGCGGCCGTAGACCGGGACCTCGCGCACGACCTCGACGCCCGGCGTCTCCATCGGGACGAGGATGAAGCTCTGCTGGTGGTAGGGGTCCGCGTCGACGTCCGTCTTCCCCATGAAGATCCCGATCTTGCACCGCGGGCTCGCCGCGCCGCTCGACCACCACTTGCGGCCGTTGATGACGTACTCGTCACCGTCACGGTCGATGCGCGACTCGATGTTGGTGGCGTCCGACGAGGCGACGTCCGGCTCCGTCATGAAGAACGCCGACCGGATCTCGCTCTCCAACAGCGGCACCAGCCACTCCTGCTGCTGCTCCGGCGTCCCGAACTCGGCCAGGATCTCCATGTTGCCGGTGTCGGGCGCGGCGCAGTTCAGCGCCTCGGGGGCGAGCTCGGGCGACCGGCCGGTGATCTCGGCCAGCGGGGCGTACTCGAGGTTGGACAGGCCGGCGCCCCACTCCTCGTTGGGGAGGAAGAGGTTCCACAGCCCCCGGCTGCGTGCCTCCTCCTGCAGCTCCTGCATCACCGACGAGTGGTGGTGCCGGTCCCCCGACGCCTCGATCTCGTCGTGGTGGCGCTGCTCGTTCGGATAGACGTGGGTGTCCATGAAGTCGAGCAGGTTCTCGCGCAGTTCCTCGACGCGCGGCGAGTGGGCGAAGTCCACGGTGGCTCCCGTTGCAGTGGTCCGTCAGCCCTGAACCTACTCACTGCTGTCAGGAGACCCGGCCGGCCCCAGCGCTCAACCGAGCACGCGTGGCACCAGCAGCACCGAGACGTAGGCGCCGAAACCGAGCAGGAGCAGCAGCCCCTCGAACCGACCGACGCGGGCACGCGTCCACAGCATCGGCAGCACGACGACCTGCGCCAGCAGGAGCGCAGGCAGGTCCTCCGCCGCGACCGCCGGGTCCACGGCGATACCACCGCGGGAGGCCGCCACCCCGGCCCCGAGCACGACCAGCAGGTTGAGCAGGTTGCTGCCCAGCACGTTGCCGACCGCGATGTCGCGCTGCCCGCGTGCGGCGGCGACCAACGACGTCGCCAGCTCCGGCAGCGACGTCCCGGCGGCGACCACCGTGAGCCCGATCACGACCTGCGGGACGCCGAGCCCACTCGCGATGTCCGTCGCTCCGCCGACCAGGAGTTGCGCCCCACCCGTCAGGAGTGCGAGACCCAGCACGACCAGCCCCACGTCCACGGCGAGGCGGCGCTGCCCTGCGGGCTCCGCGAGCGGGTCGGGTTCACCCGGTCCCGCCGCAGCACCGACCGCGGGCACCGCGGCGCGCGTCATCCGTCGCGCTCGTGCCACCAGGGCGAGGACGAACACGACCGCACCGACGAGCAGCAGCCCACCCTCCCACTGCTGGAGGCCGTCTCGGGCTGCAAGGAGCACCAGCCCCGTCAGCACCACGAGCAGCGGCGCCTCGACCTTGAGCAGGGCCCGATCGACGTGGAGGCCTCCCACGAGCGCCGTCAGCCCGAGCACGACGAGCAGGTTGAACAGGTTGCTGCCCACGACGTTGCCCAGGGCGACGTCCCCGGCGCCGGTGACCGCCGCCCCGACCGTCACGGCCAGCTCTGGCGAGCTCGTGCCCATGGCGACCACGGTCAGGCCGATGACCAGCGGCGGGGTCCCGAAGCGCTCCGCGATGCCTGCGGCCCCTCGCACCAGGACGTCACCACCGCCGACGAGCAGCACGAGGCCGACCAGCACGGAGACGACCGCGACCACGTCCATGTTCAGGCGTCTCCGCCATCCGTGCCGTCACGACCGAGGGACCCGGTCATCGCTTCGGCAGTCCGTTCGTCTCGATGCCCTCGCGGTAGCCCTCGGCGGCGCGTGCACCGAGCTCCTGGGCGACCTCCCCGGCACGGGCCATGACGAGCTGCCAGTCGACCTCGCGGCCGTGCTCCCATGCACGGCGCAGTGCCTCCCGTCGCCGGTCGGGTCCGACCTCCGGGTCGAGGAGGTAGACGCCGGACGCCCCGAGGGCGGCACCGGTGACGAGCGCGGCGAGCGTCCGGATGCGCACGGGTCCTCCTGGTGGCTGTGGACCCCGGTCGACGGGGCTGTCGACGGTAGCGTGGGTGCGTCCGGGGTCACGTGCCGGGATCCGGGTCGTCCGACCCCGGATCGGTGGGCACGCTGCACCCGACGTCCCCACCCGGAGTCCCCGTGTCCGACACCTCCACCGCATCACGGCGCCGCCTGCTCGAGGCCGGCGAGGGCGCCAGCTTCGGTGCCTTCGAGCCGAGGGACTGGGGCTTCATCGCCGCCATCGCCGTCACGTGGGGCTCGTCGTTCCTCTTCATCGCGATGGGGCTCGACGCGTTCGCGCCCGGGGTCGTGTCGCTCGTCCGGGTCGGACTGGGCGCCCTGACGCTGGCGGTCTTCCCCCGGGCGCGCAAGCCGATCGGCGACCGCGGCGACCTGCTGCGCATCGCCGTGCTCGGCCAGCTGTGGATCGGTGTCCCGTTCCTGTTGTTCCCGATCGCCCAGCAGCACGTCGACTCGTCGGTGGCCGGGATGATCAACGCCTCCATGCCGATCGCCGCCACGACCTGGGGCATCGTCCTGCTCCGTCGCCTGCCCGGCCGGATCCAGCTGGTCGGGCTCGGGATCGGCTTCCTCGGGATCGTGGGGATCTTCCTCCCACAGCTGCGGGACTCGCAGGCCACCGCCTTCGGCGCCGCACTGCTGCTGCTCGCGATGGTCCTGTACGGCCTGTCGACGCACCTCGTCGTGCCGCTGCAGCAGCGGTACGGCGGGATCGCCGTCATCTGGCGCGCGCAGTTGTCGGCCCTCGTGCTCATCGCCCCGGTCGGTCTCTGGCAGCTGCCGGACTCGACGTTCGCGTGGTCGTCCGCCCTGGCGATGGTCCCACTGGGCGTCGTCGGCACCGGCCTCGCCCTGGTCTGGATGGCGGACCTCGCGGGTCGCGTCGGCGGCTCCCGCGCCTCCGTCGCGACCTACCTCATCCCGATCGTCGCGATCGCGCTCGGCGTGCTCGTCCGCGACGAGACGATCGCGCCCCTTGCCCTCGGCGGTGTCGCGCTCGTCCTCCTGGGCGCGTTCCTCACCAGCCGTGCCGAGCGCCGCTGACAGGCGGCTGCGCTCACTCGGCCTGCAGGCGGGCCTCGACGCGCTCGCGCTTGGCCTGCAGCTGCCCGGTGTCGTGCCCGGGTCGCAGGTCGCCCTTGAGCACGAGGGACGCCCGGGGTGCGTTCGCAGCGACGTGCTCCATGCACTGCTGGACGACGGCGAAGACCTCGGCCGGCTCGCCCTCGACGAGGGTGAACATGGCGTTGGTCTCGTTGTCGAGACCCGAGTCGCGGACGATCCGGACGCAGTCCGCGACGAGGTCGCCGACGCCCTCACCGACGCCGAGCGGGGTGACCGAGAACGCGATGAGCACGGGATGCCTCCATGGCGACGGGCGAGACTGGGTGCGGGCCCGAAGCGTAGGCAGCCCACCGGGTGCACTTCCGTGCGGATTCCACGGGATCTGCACCCGGTCGGCGGTCGCGACGAGGCGAGCCGAGCGGGGTCACTCCTCGTAGATGGCGTCCAGGACGTTCATCCGCGCGGCGCGGTACCCCGGCCAGAGGGCGGCCAGCACCCCTGCCAGGGCCGCCACGACCACGTACGCGATCATGTTGCCGGGCGGGACCACGAGGACGTTGATCCCCTCGTCGGCCAGCGCGGTCACCAGCGCCCAGCCGAACAGCGTCCCGATCACGATCCCGAGCAGTGCCCCGAAGGCGCTCACGAGCATCGCCTCGCGGTAGACGATGCCGCGCAGCTGGCTGCGGACCATCCCGACCGCACGCAGCATCCCGATCTCGCGGGTGCGCTCCAGCACCGACAACGCCAGCGTGTTGGCGATCCCGATGAACGCGATCAGCAGGGCGAGGACGAGCAGGCCGAACACGATCGCGAGGAAGGTGAACACCTGCTGCTCGATCGACTCCAGCAGTTCGTTGTTGGTCTGGACCTGCGTGCCGGGGTAGTCGGCGACCGCCTCCTCGATCGAGGTCTGCACAGCGTCGAGGTCGGCACCCTCCTCGAGCAGGACGGTGACGAGCTGGTCCGAGCCGCCCCCGACGACGTCCTCGTACGTCGACAGGTCGATGACGTAGTCGCCGTCGAGGACGTCGGCGGTCGTCGTCGTCCCGACCACCTCCAGCGGGACGTCCGAGCGCGACGGGAAGGACAGCCGGACGGTGTCACCGACGGTCGGCGCGCCGTCCCCGGTCCCGTCCCCGCCGACCTTCACCAGGACGGTGCCGGGTCGCGTGAGCTCCTCCAGCGTGGCCGGTTCGACGCCCAGGTCGAGGTGGTCGCCCACCACGCTGGCGTCGACCCCGTTGACGAACTCGCCGAACCCGCCTTCCTCACCGGGGACGACGGCCTGGGTGAGCCGCACCGGGTTGACCGATGCGACGCCGTCGACGGCCGCGACCTCGCCGGCGAGCGCGGTCGGGATCGTGCCGAAGCCACCCTGCACGCTGACGGTCAGGTCCGCGCCGTACTGCTCCTCGAAGAGCGCCGCGATCGACGCGTTGGCGCTGTAGGCGACCACGGTGATGAAGGACACCAGCGCGACGCCGATGGTGAGCGCCGACGCGGTGGTGGACGTCCGCGTCGGGTTGCGCTGCGCGTTGCGCCGGGCGAGCTTCGCCTCGGTCGAACGGCCGAACACCGCGCCGAGCACGTCCACGGCCGGGTTCACGATCCACGGTGCCAGCAGTGCCACGCCGACGAACAGCCCGCCGACGCCACCGCCGACGAGCGCCACGGGGTTCAGCGACGTGTCCACGCTGAGCCCGACCACCAGCGCGGCGATGCCGGCCAGCGACACCAGCACCCCGGCCACCGTGCGCTTGGCGCCGATGTGGTCGGTGTCGGCCGCACCCGTGCCTCGCAGGGCCTCGACGGGAGCGACGCGGGACGCACGCAGGGCCGGCAGCAGCGCCGCGACGAGGGTGACGAGGATCGCCACGCCGAAGCTGGCGACGTAGGTCCTCGGCGCCAGCACGAGCCCACCGTCGGGGAACGGGGCACCGAGCGCACCGAAGATCGCACGCAGCAGCTCGGACAGGCCGATCCCGCCGACCAGGCCGATCCCACCCCCGAGCACGCCGATCAGCCCGGCCTCGAGCATGACGAGCCAGCGCAGCTGCCCGGCCGAGGCACCGACCGCCCGCAGCAGCGCGAACTCGCGCATCCGCTGGGCCACGATGATCGTGAACGTGTTGACGATCAGGAAGGCCCCGACGAACAGGGACACGCCGGCGAACGAGAGCAGGACGTAGTCGAGGAACGCCAGTCCCTCGTTGAGCTCGGCGGTCTGCTGGGCGATCTGCTCGTCGACGCTGACGACCTCGACGTCGTCGCTGGCGACCACGTCCGCGACGGCGTCGACGAGGTCGAGGGTCTCGACACCGTCCGCGGCCGCGATGGCGATCTGGTCGAGGCGGCCCTCCTTGCCGAAGATCTCCTGGGCCCGGTCGAGGGTGAACGACGCCGTCGTGGCACCGAGGAGGTTGTCCTCCTCGCCGAACCCCGACGCGCCGACGATCGTGAAGTCCTGCGGACCGTCGGCGAGCAGCACGGTCACGGTGTCACCGAGCGCGAAACCCTCCTCCTCGAAGGTGGTGACGTCGATGACGACGTCGTCGGGGCCGGTCGGGGGCGCGCCCTCGCGCAACGTGATCGGCCCGTCCTCGCCGGCCCACGAGAAGCCGAGCGTCGGCGGCCCCTGACCACCGATGCGCTCGCCCTCGGGGCTGATCAGCGGGGCGATGCCCTCGACGAGGCCCGTGGCCGAGGCGACCCCGTCGACCTCCGCCACCTCTGCCAGGAGCGCCTCGTCGAGCGTGGCGCCACCGGACTGGTCGATGCCGGGCGGTCCGCCGCCGGTGAGCTCGAACTCGGTCACCGGGTTGACGTAGACGTCGACCCCGGCGTTGGCCTCGGCGAAGAGCCCGTCGAACGCGGCGTCGATCGAGTCGGTCAGCACGAACGTCCCGGCGACGAACGCGACGCCGAGCACGACGGCGAGGCCGGTCAGCGCGAGGCGCAGCACGTTGCCGGAGGCGGACTTCAGTGCGATGCGGAGCATGCCGGTCCCCCTCAGGCCTCGAGCTCGCGGATGGTCTCGAGCACGCGGTCGACGTCAGGTCGGGCGAGCTCGTCCACCCGCCGACCGTCCGAGAGGAAGATCACGCGCTCGGCGTGGGCCGCGGCCACCGGGTCGTGGGTGACCATCACGATCGTCTGGTCGAACTCGGCCGCGGCCTGCTGGAGGAAGCGCAGCAGTCCCGCGGCGGCGTTGGAGTCCAGCGCGCCGGTCGGCTCGTCCGCGAACACGACGGCCGGGCGCGTCACCAGGGCCCGGGCGCTGGCCACCCGCTGCTGCTGCCCGCCGGACAGCTGCGACGGCCGGTGGCCCAGCCGGTCGCCGATGCCCAGGACCTCCACGAGCCGGTCCAGCCACTCCCGGTCCACGTCACGGCCGGCGAGGTCCAGCGGCAGGGTGATGTTCTCCTCGGCCGTCAGGGTGGGCACGAGGTTGTACGCCTGGAACACGAACCCGATGCGGTCGCGCCGCAGCATCGTGAGCTGCTTGTCGCCGAGCGCACCGATGTCGACCCCGTCCACCGCGATCGAGCCCGACGTCGGCGAGTCGAGCCCGGCGAGGACGTGCAGCAGCGTGGACTTGCCCGACCCGGAGGGCCCCATCACGGCGAGGAACTCGCCGGTCGGGATGTCGAGGTCGAGGCTGTCGAGCGCGCGCACGGCGGTGGGCCCCTCGCCGTAGACCTTCGTGACGTCCCGAGCACGGATGGCGAGGTCGAGGTCGGTGGTGGGTGGGGCGGAGGAGGTCATCGCGGGTCCTGGGGTGGAGGTCCTGGCCGGTCGGTCCGGGCGCAAGCGTGCCCGACGCCGGCGGCCACCTCGTCATCATCGCGGACGGTTGGGACGTCCTCCTCAGGGACGACCCCCGACCGGACCCCGAGGTCCGGGGTCGCCGCGGTCAGGCCGGCCCGTCGCCGGGGCGCACGACCCCGTGCTCGTAGGCCCAGACGACCGCCTGCACCCGATCACGGACGTCGAGCTTCGCGAGCACGCGGCCGACGTGCGTCTTCACGGTCGTCTCGCCGAGGACCAGCTCCGCGGCGATCTCGCCGTTGGACATCCCGCGCGCGACGAGGCCGAGGACCTCGCGCTCGCGGTCGGTCAGCGACGCCACGACCTCCTCTGCGTCGTCCAGCGGTGCGCTCGCACCATTGACGTACTGCTCGATCAGCTGCCGTGTGGAGCTGGGGGCGAGCAGGGCGTCACCCCGCGCGACCACCTCGATCGCGCGCAGCAGGTCGTCCGGCGGGGTGTCCTTGAGGAGGAACCCGCTCGCCCCGGCGCGGACCGCCCGTGCCACGTACTCGTCGACGTCGAAGGTCGTCACGACCAGCACCCGGGTGGCCACACCGCTGGCCGTGATCTGGCGTGTCGCCTCGATCCCGTCCAGGTGCGGCATCCGGACGTCCATGAGCACGACGTCGGGCTCCTCGCGGGTCACGAGGTTGACCGCCGCGAGCCCGTCGGCCGCCTCGCCGACGACGGCGAAGCCGGGTTCGGCATCGAGGATCATGCGGAACCCGGCGCGGACGAGCTGCTGGTCGTCGGCGATGGCCACTCGGAGGTCGGTCACGTGAGCACCCTGGTCGGTAGGACGAGGTGGACGGTGTAGCCGCGCCCGCTCGGGCGTGGGCCGGCATCGACCCTGCCGCCGTGCAGCGCCGCGCGCTCCCGCATGCCGACCAGCCCGGCACCGGCACCCTCGGTGAAGCCCGCCGGTCGGCCGTCGTCTGCGACCTCCACGTGCAGGCCATCGCGCTCGTCGCGGACCGAGAGCACCACCTCCGAGACGTCCTCCGCGTGGCGCAGGACGTTGGTCAGGGCCTCCTGGACGACCCGGTGGACGGTCAGCTCGATGCCCGGCGGCAGGCCGTCGGGCAGCGTCCCCTCGATCCGGAGCGGCATGCCGGTCGACCGCAGCTCGTCCAGCAGGCCCTCCAGCGACGTGCGCCCGGGCGTCGGCGAGGCAGGGGTCCCGGCCCCGTCGTCACGCAGCAGCCCGAGCATCGTCCGCAGCTCACCCATCGCCTCGCGGGCGGCCCGCTCGATCGCGCCGAGCGCGTCGTGGACCGCCGCAGGGTCGCGCGCCCCGACCCGTCGTGCCGCGCTGGCCTGCACCACGACCACGCTGACGGTGTGGCTGATCACGTCGTGCAGCTCGCGCGCGATCCGCCGCCGCTCCTCGGCGACGAGTTCGTCGCGCTCCCGCTCGCGCAGCACGGCGAGCTGTGCGTTGCGTCGTCGCAGCTCGGCGGTGAGCGCCAGCCGTGTCCTCGTCTGCACGCCGAGGGTCCAGGCCATCGTGAACACGAAGCCGCTGAGGACGTAGGAGGCCGACGCCACGGATGCCAGACCGCCGCCGACGATGAAGGACAGCGTCATGAAGAACCAGCAGGCCAGCAGCGACATCCAGCCCTCGGCCCGCTCCGCGCCGAAGGCCGTGACGCCGTACAGCGCGAAGGTCAGCAGCAGGACGGCCGCCGGGCTCGCCTGACCGACGAAGTAGTAGGCCGCCGTGAGCAGGCCGGCGACGGTCATCACCAGCTCCGGTCGCTCCCGACGCCAGGCCAGCGTGGCCGCCATGGCGACGAGCACCAGCAGCACCGCCCACTCGGGCAGCCGCACGAGTGCGCCGGCGGCTGCGTCGTCGAAGCCGATGTGGAGTCCGACCGCCAGCACGCCCAGGGCCACGGCCAGGACGACGTCGCGCTGGCGGGCGGACAGTCCCGCGAACGGCCGGGCGACGGCGCTGCCACCCACCTCGTCGACGTCCATGCCACCTCCTGCCCGCGACGCCTCGCAACCCTACGCCGCACGACCCGTGCCGACGTGGCCCTGCGGGACGACCCGTGACTCCTCCTGATGGAGGACCCGGTTCGACGCGTCCGCCCGGGTCGCTACCCTGCCGGGTCGCCGCGGTGCGGGCACGAGGTGCCGCCCGCGGTCGACGGTCCGAGGTAGCTCAGCTGGCAGAGCGTCCGACTGTTAATCGGCAGGTCGCGGGTTCGAGCCCCGCCCTCGGAGCCACCCGACGAGCCCCCGCCCGACGGCGGGGGCTCGTCGTATGGCGGCCGTCACTGCCGCCAGGTCTGCAGCATCCCGTCGAGCAGCCGTGCCACCTGGTCCCGGTTGCGCGACGTCGCCTCCTCACCGGAGACGCTGCGCTTCACCGCCCAGCCCGCGAGCCAGCAGAGCCCGGCGATCGTCGTGACCACGAGCAGGACCACCAGCCACCCGGCGAGACCGAACTCGTCGTCGGCTGTGCCGTACCAGACGCCGCCGGCGTTGGAGGCGGCCAGCCAGGTGATGAGCTGCGTCTGCATCGCGCGCCCTGGGGGTCGGGTGTCTGCACCGTACGAATCGACGTCGCGCACGCCCATCCCCCTCCAACCACGCGTTAGCACCGGGTGCGGACGCCCGTTCACCGACGTGTCACGGGGCAGCAGTAGCGTGCGCGCATCCACGAGGAGCTGACCATGGCGGACGTGATCCAGGCGAGCGGTCTGGTCAAGCGCTACGGCGACGTCACCGCACTGGACGGGCTGGACCTGTCGGTGCCCGAGGGCACGGTGCTCGGCCTGCTCGGCCCGAACGGCGCCGGCAAGACCACGGCCGTGCGAATCCTCGCCACCCTGCTCGAGCCCGACGAGGGCCGGGCCGTCGTGGCCGGCCACGACGTCCTCGCCGACCCGCAGTCGGTGCGCGAACGGATCGGCCTGTCCGGGCAGTACGCCGCCGTCGACGAGACGCTGACCGGGTTCGAGAACCTGGACATGATCGGCCGCCTCTACCGGCTGGGCGCGAGCGGGGCCCGGGACCGGGCGCGCGAGCTGCTGGACCGCTTCGACCTCGCCGACGCCGGCGACCGCCCGGTGAAGGGCTACTCCGGCGGGATGCGCCGCCGGCTGGACCTCGCCGGGGCACTCGTCGCCAGGCCCGCGGTGCTGTTCCTCGACGAGCCGACCACGGGGCTCGACCCTGCGAGCCGCCGGGAGATGTGGAGCGTCATCCGCGAGCTGCTCGCGGGCGGCACGACGCTGCTGCTGACCACGCAGTACCTCGAGGAGGCCGACCAGCTCGCGGACGCGATCCTCGTCATCGACCACGGCCGTGCGATCGCCGGGGGGACTGCCGACGAGCTCAAGGCACAGGTCGGCGGGGCGCGCATCGAGCTCGTCGTCGCCGCACCGGACCAGGTCGAGGCGGCCCGCGCGGCCGTCGCGGCGGTGGCCAGCGGGGACGTCACCGTGGAACCGGGGCCGCGACGGGTCACCGCCCCCGTCGAGGACGGCCCGGCCGCGCTCCGCGCAGCACTGCGGGCGCTCGACGGCCACGACGTCGAGCTCCAGGACGTGGGACTGCACCGCCCCACTCTGGACGACGTGTTCCTCACCCTGACCGGTGCCCGTGCCGCGCACGAGGAGCCCCAGGAGGCATCCGCATGAGCAGTCTGCAGCACGCGCTCCTCGACGGCGCCGTCGTCGCCCGACGCAACCTCATCAAGATCAAGCGGGTGCCGGAGGTGCTCGTCTTCATCCTGGTCAGTCCGATCATGTTCGTGCTGCTGTTCTCCTACGTGTTCGGCGGTTCGATCCAGGTGGCCGGGCTCGAGGCCGGCTACCGCGAGTTCCTGATCGCAGGGATCTTCGCGCAGACCGTGATCTTCGGTGCGACGTTCACCGGCGCCGGCCTCGCCGAGGACATGCAGAAGGGCATCATCGACCGCTTCCGGTCGCTGCCGATGTCGCGATCGGCGGTGCTGGTCGGCAGGACCGCCAGCGACATCGTCTACAACGTCCTGTCGCTGCTGATCATGTCGCTGACGGGGCTCGTGGTCGGGTGGCGGATCCGCGGGTCGCTCCTCGACGCCGTGGGCGGCTACCTGCTCCTGCTGCTGTTCGCGTACGCGTTCTCGTGGGTCATGGCCTACGTCGGGTTGCTCGTGCCGTCGCCCGAGGTCGTCAACAACGCGTCCTTCATCGTCATCTTCCCCCTGACGTTCATCGCCAACACCTTCGTGCCCAGCGAGAACCTGCCCACGGCGCTGCGGGTCTTCGCGGAGTGGAATCCCGTCTCGTCGGTGACGCTGGCAGCTCGACAGCTGTTCGGCAACGTCAACCCGGACCCGACGGCGGCGGCACCCGAGGTGTGGTCCCTGCAGCATCCCGTTCTGTACACCATCATCTGGGCTGCGATCATCGTCACGGTGTTCGTCCCCCTCTCCGTCCGCCAGTACCAGCGATCGGCATCCCGCTGAACGCACGTCCCCTCCTCCCGTCCCTGCTGCTGCTCGCCCTCACGACCGGCTGTTCGAGCGCCGGCGACGAGGCGAAGGTCGCCCAGCCCCCGCTCGAGGCACCCAGCCCGTCGCCGTCGCCACCGCCGCCCCTGGAACCCGTCGCGGGCACGGTGGAGGTGACCACGACCGACACGTCGCTGAACGAGCGTCTCGGCCTGGACGAGGACGGCGACCCGTCAGCCGGCAGTGTCGAGGCAGCGACCGACACCGTCACCAGTGCGCTCGACGCCTGGCTGGAGTCGGCACAGTCCGGCACCCCCGACCTGCTGCTGCTCCGCGGCGCGTGGGTGGAGTCGGCCGACCCCGCCGCCGCGGAGATCCTGCGCACCGGGTTGACGAACCCCGAAAATCCCGTGGACGCCGCGGTGTACCGCCTCGACGTCCAGCTCGAGCCCGACCCGACGCTGGTCGCGGCCACCGTCGAGGTCACACGCCGTGACGGGACGGTCGTGCAGGTCGAGATGGTGTTCGACGTCGCCGGCGGCGAACCCGTCCTGCACCTCGTCGGGTCACCGGAGGTGGCCTGATGCGACGCCGCCCACTCCTCCTCGCCCTCGCCGTCCTGCTGCTGGCCGCGACCGTGCCGGCCGCGGCCATCCAACTCGCGAGCCGACCGCTCGACGACGACCGCTACACACTGCTGGTCATGGGTTCCGACATGGGGCCGTGGCGGCCCGGTTCGGTCCTCGGTGGCCGTGCCGACGCGATGCACCTGGTCAGCGTGGTCCCGTCGAGCGCCACGGTCTCGATCCTGTCGTTCCCCCGTGACAGCTACGTCCCGGTGCCCGGCATGGGGACGACGCGAATCAACGCGTCGCTCACACGCGGCCCCGACACGGCCGTCGCCACCGTCGAGGGCCTCACCGGGATCGACATCGACGACTGGATCGTCACCGGCATGTCCGCCTTCGTGCGCGGGCTGGACGAGTTCGGCGGCGTCGAGATCGACGTCCCCCAGCGCGTCAGGGTGGACAACAACGTCGTCGACCCCGGGCTGCAACGACTGGACGGCACCGGCTCGCTGGTCTACGGCCGCGACCGCAAGAGCCGCAGCGACGGCGACTTCGGCCGCAACCGTGCCCAGGCCGAGCTGCTGGCCGCGATGCACGCCGAGGTGCTCGCACGCGACCCGTCGCCCGTCGAGCTCGCGGGGCTGCTCCGCGACCTGCGTCGCTACACGGTCACCAGCATCCCACCGGGACGGATGGCCGTCCTCGCGGGGCTGGCGATGGACATCGACCCGGCCGACGTCGTGCGCCGACAGGCACCCGGCGCGAACGCCAACCGTGGCGGGGCGGCCGTGGTCGTGCTGACGGGCGAGGCCGAGGCGCTGATGGCGGACCTGCGCGACGACGGCATGTTCGAACGGTGACCGCCTGTCGGTAGCGTCGAGCGCGCTCCCGACCTCGGACCGCCTGCGTGGGTCTCGTCCTCGTCGCACACCGCTGGATCGCCTACGGCGTCATGTCGCTGCTGTTCGTGATCATGGTCACGGGCATCGTCCTGCGCCTGCGCGGACGCGACGAGTCGCCGCCCGGGCTGCGCGCGCTGCAGCACTGGACCGAGAACACGCTGATCGTCCAGATCGTGCTCGGCGGCGTGCTCTTCCTGTCCGGACGGCGCGTGGTGGGCGACCTCGCGTTCCTGCACTACTTCTACGGCTCGCTCTTCCCGTTCATCGCGATCGTCGGCGGCCGCATCGCCGCGCTCCGCCGCGAGCGGCACGACTACGTCGGCCTCGCCTGGGGTGCCTTCTTCGCGCTCGGCCTCACTGCCCGCGCCATGCTCACCGGGCTGCAGAGCACCGGCCGGAGCCTCTGGGACCTGCTGTAGGCCTCAGTCGACGCCGAGAGCAGCCTTGGCGCCGTCGACGTCGTCGGTGACGACGACGAGCGCGTTGTTGGCCGCGATGTACGCCTGCTCGACATTGATGCCGGCGTCGGCCAGCTTGCGGCACGCCTCGCCCATCGAGCCGGGGCGATCGGCGAGCGGTGCCACGCAGACCCGGCGGGCGGCCCGGACGTCGAAGCCGGCGTCGTCGAAGACCTGGAGCGCCTTCTCGTGGTCGTCCACGAGCAGGTGCACGACGCCCTTGCCACCACCGGTGAAGGCCGACAGCGCCTCGATGTTCACACCGCCGGCACCGGCCGCCTCCCCCAGACGGGCCAGCACGCCCGGCTGGTCGTCGGGGACGATCACGAGGTCACGACGCGACATCTGCAGCTCCTGTGGACAGCGGTCGGTCGACGAGCCTAGTCCCGGTCGACGGGCCGCGGCCGGGCGACCCTCGTGCGGTCGTGCCGCGCGCACGACCCTCAGCGGGTCAGGACGATCTTCCCGAACTGTTCGCCGTCGCGCAGCGCGGCGAAACCCTCGGGCGCGTCGGTCATGGGCACCGTCCGGTCCACCAGCGGACGGACGCCGGTGGCGTCGAGGAACCCCACCAGCCGCCGGAGCTCGTCGAGCGTCCCCATGGTCGAGCCGATGACCTCCAGCTGGCGGTAGAACACCCGTGCCAGGTCGGCAGGCGGGTTCGGTCCCGACGTCGCCCCGGCGACGACCAGCCGCCCACCGGGCACGAGGGACTTCAACGAGTGGTCCCACGTGGCACGCCCGACGGTCTCGAGCACGACGTCGACCCGGGTCGGGAGCCGCTCGCCGCTGGGGACCGTCTCGTGCGCGCCGAGCTCACGGGCCTGGGCGAGCTTCTCGTCGCTGCGGCTGGTCACGGTCACGTGCAGCCCGGCTGCGCGTCCCAGGAGGATGACCGCGGTCGAGACGCCGCCGCCGGCCCCCTGGACGAGGACCCGCTCCCCCGGCGTGCAGCGACCGCGGGTGAAGAGCATCCGGTAGGCGGTCAACCACGCCGTCGGGAGACAGGCCGCCTCGGCGAACGAGAGCGAGTCGGGCTTCGGCACGAGGTTGCGGCGCGGGACCGCGACACGCTCGGCGAACGTGCCGTCGTAGCGCTCGGACAGGATCGAGAAGTCACCGGCGAGGGTCTCGTCGCCGTCGGGGGTGCCGAGCACGCCGTGCACGACGACCGGGTTGCCGTCCTCGTCGAGGCCGGCCGCGTCGCAGCCGAGCACGATCGGCAGCCGGTCCGGATCGATGCCGACGCCCTGCAGCGTCCACAGGTCGTGGTGGTTCAGCGATGCCGCCCGGACCTCGACGGTCGTCCACCCGTCGGGGACGACCAGGTCGTGGTCCTCGGTGAGGTGGAGCCCCTCGAGCGGGTCGTCGGGGGTGACGGCGGCAGCGGTGACGGCGAACACGTGTGCTCCGGGTGGCGGGACGGCAGGTGGCGTGCAGGCTATTGCCCGGCCGTCGGCCCTCGATGGTCGCCCAGCGCCGCCGTCACCAGCCGTGCCGCGTGGTCCCGGCCGAGTCCGGCTGCCCCGCGCGCGAGTCGCCGGGCAGCCGCGGCATGCAGGCCGTCGCCCAGGACCCGTCGCACCGCGTGCCGCAGCACCGCCGGGGTCGCGACGTCGGGTGCGATCCAGGCCCCGGCACCGCTGCGCGCGACGCGACCTGCCGTCTCGCGCTGGTCGCCGGCCAGGGGGACGACGACCAGGGGCACCCCGCGTGTGAGCGCCTTGGCCGTGAACCCGCCGCCCCCGGGACCGACCGCGACGCTCGCCGCGTCGAGCAGGGGCTCGTGCGGGCCGCGGCCGACCACCACGTGCGGCGGGACCGGGCCCTCGACCGCACCGGTGACGACCAGCCGCACGGGCTCGCCGGCGAGGGCCGCCACGGCGGTCCGCCCGAGCGGCGTCGGCAGGTCGCGCGCAGTCGAGTCCGTCACCACGACGAGCGGGTCGCTCCCCTGCGGGAGCGCCAGGGGCGGCAGGGGCGGGTCGAGCGCCAGCTGGCCCACGACGTGGGTCGCCGGCGGCCAGGCGGTCCGGGCCGGCTCGAGCCCCGGCAGCGTCTGCAGCAACCGCAGCAGCGGACTGGTCGCGGGCCCCAACCCCAGCTCCGATCGGACCTCGTCCCGCAGGGACGCACCGGCGGCGACGTCACGACGCTGGGCTGCCCGGATCGCCGCGTCGTCGCGGCGTCGTCGGGCGGTCCGTGCCGGCCCGAGCCCGAGCCCGATCGGCGCGACGAGCGGGTCGGGGTCGGTGCAGTGGTGGGGGCTCACCTCCACCCACGGCAGGCCCAGCAGGTCAGCGGCCAGGGCACCGACGGTGGTCAGCACGTCCGTGACGACCGCATCGGGTTCCCACGGCCGCAGCAGTGCGGCGAGGGGCGGTGCCATCTGGCCGGCCCGCGTCCACAGCCGGTGGCCGAAGTCGCCGTCGTCGGGCGTCGGGGCGAGCAGCGGCAGCTCGACGAACCGGTGGCCCTCGGCACGCACGAGGTCCTCGTGCTGCGTGCCCGTCGCGACGAGGGTGCGGTGGCCGACCCGGCGCAGCGCACGGGCCAGCCCGAGCACGACGAACGCATGGCCGGGGTCGGGGCCGGTGACGAGCGCGATGCGCCTCACGAGGTCGGCGCTGCCAGCCGTACGGCCAGACCCCCCGGGTCCTCGCGGACCTCGTGCAGCACCAGGGCTCCGGCCAGCGGTCCGCCCGGATGGACGCACACGCCGTCACCGAGCCGGTAGCGGTAGGCGTGGTGGTCGCACTCCAGCACGTCGCCGTCGACCCGCCCCAGCGACAGTGGGTGGCCCAGGTGCGGGCAGCCGGTCTCCGTCGCGTGCAGCACGCCGTCGACCGACCGCACCAGCAGGAGCGTCCGCGCGGGGTCCTCGGCGAGGCGGGCCACGACCGGATCGGTCCCGACCGGCCCGTCGACCTCCACCGCGTGCCACGTCATCGGGCGCGGACCCTACCCCGCACCGTCGGTGACCTCGGCGAGCAGCGCGCGCTGCCACCCGAGGACACGGCCGCTGAGCCCGGGGTCGCTGACACGGAGACGCACGAGCGGTGCACGACCCACCCGGGCCCCGTCACGCGTGGTCGCGACGGCCGACACCTCGACACCGAGCGCCGTCGCGGTCTCGTGCGCGACACGGTCGCCGGCGACGCCCGGCTCGTGGCGCACGAGCACGCGGGCGGCGGACGGGGCGACGTCCATGGTCGCTCGCAGCCACGTCCACGCCGCGCGCAGCAGGGGCAGCTGCTCCCCCACCAGCACGAGGGCGTGCGGGTCCGGTTCGAGCAGCCCGGAGACGATCCCGAGGCCGCTGTGGAGCCCCGGCTCACGGGCCAGCCGCTCGACGGCCTCGTCACGGCCGAGGTCGGCGGCGGCACGCCACCGGGCGCGGACCGCGTCGCCAGCACTCGACTCCTCGCCCCGGTCGGCGACGACGCGCAGCTGTCGCCGACGTCGGGTCCGTGCGGCGTCCCGCGGCACCGGCAGGTCCGCCACCCAGGCCTCGACGTGGAGCGGCTCGACGTCGAGCTCCTCGGCGATGTCGAGCGTGTGCGCCCCGGCCCGGCGGAGGGCACGCGCTCGCACCCGGGCCGTGCCGGCCACCTCGTCGAGGTCGGTGTGGCCGCCCTCGACCACCCGCAGGGCGGGCACGCTGCCCGGTGCCACCGTCGCACGCCCCTTGGTCGTCAGGCGGTACGGGACCGGGTCGTCCAGCGGGAGCTGCTCCTGGACGGGGACGTCGTCGCCCCACGCGAGGCCCTCGACCGCATCGGCGGCCGTCTCGTCCCTCTCGTCGCGCATCGCGACACCTCCTCTCGGTGGTGGCACCACCGTGCCGGAGGGGTGTGACACGCCTGTGACGTCAGCTGCGCAGGTAGCCGAGGAGGTGCTCGCTCTCACCGGCCCGACCGGCGCGCAGCTTCGCCAGTGCACGGACCTCGAGCTGGCGGACGCGCTCACGGGTCAGGTCGAGGTCACCGGCGATGGACTCCAGCGTCCGAGGTGGCGAGCCGTCCAGCCCGAACCGCCAGCGCAGGATCTGCGCCTCGCGGTCCTTCAGCCCCGCGAGCGCCTCGCGCAGGTCGTCGGCGAGGAGCGCAGCCGAGGCGACGTCGAGGGGGGCGTCGGCGCCCTCGTCCTCGAGCAGGTCACCGAGCGAGGCCCCCGCGTCCTCGCCCACGGGTGCGTCGAGCGACGACGGGTTCTGCGCCTGGCGCTTGAGCTCGGTCAGCTTGTCGACCTCGACGCCGACGGCCTTGGCGACCTCCTCGTCGCTGGGGTCGCGCCCCAGCTCCTGCAGCAGCTGGCGCTCGGCCCGACGCGCCTTGCCGAGCAGCTCGACGAGGTGGGACGGGATCCGGATCGTGCGCGACTGCGACGTCAGGCCGCGGCCGATCGTCTGGCGGATCCACCACGTCGCGTAGGTCGAGAACCGGTAGCCCTTGGCGGGGTCGAACTTGTCCACGGCCCGGAGCAGGCCGAGGTTGCCCTCCTGCACGAGGTCGGCGAGCGTGATCCCGCGCGTCCGGTAGCGCTTGGCGACGGACACCACGAGGCGCAGGTTGGTCTCGACCATCCGGTCGTGGGCCCGGTTGCCCTCGCGGACGAGCCGCTTCAGCGTCGCGGTGCGCCGGCGGTCCGAGCCGTCGTCGACGTCGAGCAGCTCCTGGGCGGCGTGCCCGGCGCTGATGCGGCGGGCGAGGTCGACCTCCTGGTCCGCCGTCAGCAGCTCGACCCGGCCGATCTCCTCCAGGTACTGGCCGAAGGAGTCCGGGTTCAGCTCGGGGAGGGCCCCGCCACCGAGGGTGTCGCGTGCCATCAGCGTCCCCCCTCGGCGCTGCGACCGTCCCACGCGCCACCCTGCCGCAGCCGCCGTCGCCGCTCCTCGAGCTGCTGCAGCTCACGCATGATCTCGACCGTGCGCTCGCCGTCGGTCGCGTCGTTGAGCCGCGACAGCTCGTGGCGCAGCGCCCGCACGTGCTCGTCGATCCGCTCGGCCAGCACGAGCCGGACCTGCTCGGCGATCGACGAGCGAGTGTCCGGCACCGCAGGCTCCTCGACCGTGAGCTCCTGCAGCAGGCGCTGCACCGTCTCCTCGTCGGTGGCGTCCAGCATCGCGGTCAGCGTGCTGCCCGGGCCGCCGGCGGCCTGCATGGCCTCGTAGAGGGCCTTCGCGGACGGGTGCGTCAGGTCGTCGGCGGTGAGCTCGTACCACTCCTCGGGCAGGTCCTCGGGGGTCTGCAGGGCGAACCGCAGCACGGTCCGCTCCCGCGCGGCGCGGGCCCGGTTCACGTCGGCCGGGGCGATGCGCCCCCGCTGGGTCGTGGCCACCTCGCTCGCAACGCCGGTGTGGTGGTCCAGCTCGACGCCCTGCCGCTGGGCGGAACGCGCCACGAACTCGAGCGACAGCCCCAGCCCGGCCGCCACCTCGGTACGGGCCCAGACGCGCCGGCGGTCCTGGTCGGGCTCCAGCGCGAGCAGCTCGATGGCCTCGCGGAGGGCCGCGATGCGGGCCTCCTCGTCCGCACCGTCGACGCCGGCGACGACGCCCCGGACCAGGAACGGCACCACGTCGGGCGCCTCGGCCACGGCGGTCCGCACGGCCTCGACACCCTCGTCGCGGACCAGGTCGGCCGGGTCGCTGCCGTCTGGCAGCACCAGCACCCGCAGCTGGAAGGCCGGGGCCCCCGCGTCGTGGACCTCGCGGGCTGCCTCGAATGCGCGACGGGCGGCCTTCTGGCCCGCCTCGTCGCCGTCGAAGGCCAGCACGACCCGGTCGACGCGGGACGCCAGCAGGCGGAAGTGCTCGGGCCCCACGGCCGTCCCGCAGGTCGCCACGGCGTTGCCGAACCCGGCCTGGTGCAGCGCCATCACGTCGGTGTAGCCCTCACAGATCACGACCTCCTGCTGCGAGGCGATCGCCGTCCGCGCCTCGTACATGCCGTAGAGGACCCGCGTCTTCTGGTAGAGCCGGTACTCGGGCGAGTTGAGGTACTTCGGCGGGGTGAAGTCGCCGTAGTCGAGGCCCGGCAGCACCCGTCCCCCGAAGCCGATCGGTTCGCCGCGCACGTCCTTGACCGGGAACAGCAGCCGCCCGCGGAACGTGTCCAGCAGCCCGCCACGACTGTTCGGCTTGGCGAGCCGGACGGCGAGCACGTCCTGGCGGTCGAAGCCCTCGTCCTCGGTGAGGTGGCGTGCCAGCGCGTCCCACTCGTCCGGCGCGTAGCCGAGTTCGAACCGCTCGGCGTCCTCCTTGCCGAAGCCGCGGTCCTTGAGGTACTGCCGCGCGACCGTGCCCCGGTCCCCGAGCAGCTGCTGGGTGAACCAGGCCATCGCGGCGCGGTTGACCTCGAGCATGCGGGCCTGCTCGCCGAGCGCCTTGCGCTGGCGGGCCGACAGCTCCTCGTAGCGCAGGGTCACCCCGGTCCGGCGTGCGAGCGTCTCGACCGCCTCGACGAAGTCCAGCCCGTCGATGCGCCGCAGGAAGTCGATCAGGTCGCCGCCCTCGGAGCAGCCGTAGCAGTACCACCGGGCCTCGCCCGGCATCACGTTGAACGAGGGCGTCTTCTCGGTGTGGAACGGGCACAGGCCCTTCCAGGTCTTGCCGGCACGCTTGAGCGTGACGTGGTCGCCGATCACGGCGAGGGCGTCCGCCTGCTCACGCAGGCGGTCGATGTCCTCGCGGTTGATCCGACCCGCCACGCGGCCTCCTGCCCTTGCCGTCGACTCTAGCCGTGCCCCCTGCCACCCCGTGGGCCGTCGGCGACCCGTGGACAGCGACCTCAGCCGGTGAGGTTCGCGTCGTCCCATGCCGGGTCGAGGTCCGTCAGGAAGTCACCGATGCGCTCGACCTCGGCAGTCTCCCCGATCTCGGCCGCGGCGTCCCGCAGCCCCGCCAGGCACCGCAGGAACCCGCGGTTGGACGGGTGCTCCCACCGCACGAGTCCGGTGCCGCCCCAGCCGGCGGCGCGCAGGGCGTCGAGGCCCCGGTGGTAGCCGACGCGGGCGAAGGCGTACCGCTCGATCGGCCGCCGGGCGAGCACGCCCAGCATCGCCCAGCCCTCGAGGAACGTGGGGTGGGCGGCCACGACCGCGCCGACCTCGTCGAGGTCGTCGATGGACGCCGCCGCGAGCTGCTCCAACGCCTCCATGGGTGCTGGTGGCAGCACGACGTCGTGTCGGTCGGCCATGGGCAGCTCGGTCATCCGCGGTCCTCCGGGCTGGGTGACGGGGCGACGAGTCAACCAGAGGGTCCGGCAGTTAGGGTCGTCGGCACGCCGCGATGCCCGCCGGAGCCGCCGTGCCACCGATCACCTACGACGTCGACCTGTCGGCCCGACGCCAGCACCTGGTCGGGGTGCGGATGACGATCCCCGCCGACCTGGCGCCCGGGGCCCGTGTCGTGGTCCCCACGTGGACCCCCGGCAGCTACGTCGAGCGCAACTACGTCCACCACCTGCAGTCGATCACGGCCGAGGACGCGTCGGGCGCTGCCCTGGTCGTGGCGCCGGACGGGCACACCTCGTTCCGGCTGCCCGATGACGCCGACGGCCCGGTGACGGTGCACCTGGAGTGGTACGCGCACGACCTCACGGTGCGCACCAACCACGTCGACGACCACCACGCCCTGCTGGTCCCGCCGGCGACGTTCCCCTACGTCGTGGACGGCACCGACCGCGAGCACCACGTGACGGTCACGCCGACGGACGGCCACACGGTCTGGACGCTGCTGCCGGACGACGGCGCGGAACCGGACGGCACCACCACGGCGCGCGCCGAGGACTACCTCCACCTGGTCGACAGCGCCTTCGAGGTGGGCACGTTCCCGACCACCACCTTCGCCGTGGACGACGTCCCGCACCGCTGGGTCCACGCGAGCCACGGCGGCGAGATCGACCTCGAACGCGTCGAGGCGGACGTCGCGGCCATCAGCCGGGCCTGCCGGGACGTCTTCGGTGGCCCGTTGCCGATCGAGTCGTACACCTTCCTCTGCGTCGGTGCCGACGAGGCCACCGGGGGCGGTGGGCTGGAGCACCGTGACGGCGCCGTGCTGATGCTGCCGATCCTGACCGACGCCACCTCGAAGGGGGTCCGGCGCACCCGCTCGCTGATCGCCCACGAG
>CAYMGL010000010.1:22598-24780 GCA_964389945.1 uncultured Actinomycetota bacterium | reverse complement strand
GGGCCAGCGCGTCGTAGGTCACGGTCATGCCCTTCGGCACCCACCGGTGGGTCGGTGGGAGCGTCGCCTCGATCGCCGCGCCCATCGTGAGCTCGGCCAGGTTGCACAGCGAGATGGCGTGCACCGTCCCCAGGTGGTTGCGGACCCACGGCCAGTGCCGCATGCGCGAGCGCGCCGCACCCGGCTCCACGTGCTCGATGACCGCGGGGATCGTGCGGAAGTACGGCGCGACGAATCGGAGCGCCTGGCTCGCGAGGTGGTTGCCGAACGGCACCCGTTCGGTCGCCTGCCACAGCCGCCACAGCAGCGCCGTGCTCGCCGGGTGGCCGGACGACGGGCTGCCCGACACCTCGCTGGTGTCGTCGATCTCAGCAGTGCTTGCCACGGTCGTTCCCTGTGCTCGATCGGCGCCGAGCCTACGGCCGCGGTCGGCAGCGGAACCAGTCGGGTCAGGCGCCACCGGCCACGAACCCGGCGATCTCCCGACCGATCTCCTCACCCGCGTCCTCCTGGAGGAAGTGGTTGCCCTCGACCGTCACGAAGCGCTGCGTCGACGGGATGTAGCGCGAGATGGCCCGGCCGACGCCGGGTGGGATGATGGGGTCGTGCTCGCCCCAGACGAACAGCGTGGGCGCCTCCCAGGCCTCGAGCACGTCCCACGCCGCGATCGAGCGGGCGGCCCCCGGCGCGTCGTCGCCGGTGGGCACGAGCAGCGGCAGCGCGAGGGGGCCGCCGTGGAAGGACGGGTCGGGGAACGGCGCCTCGTACGCCGCGCGCTCCGCGTCGGTCAGTCCGGTGTGGACCGCGCCCGCGACCATGTCGGCCACGGGGAACGCGTCGAGCTTCTCGACGTGGTTGCGGAACCGCCACCAGTCGTCGCTCAGCCGGCCACCCGCGCGGTACAGCCCGGTGTCCAGGACGACCAGGCGCTCGATGCGCTCGGCGTGCTCGGCGGCCCAGACCAGGCCGAGCACGCCGCCCCAGTCGTGCACGACGAGGGTGATGCGCTCGTCGGGCCCCAGTACCGCCTGCAGGTGGGCGTCGAGGGCGGTCAGCAGGCGGTCGTGCGAGTACCAGTCGCGCGGCTGCGGCTTGTCGGAACGACCGAAGCCGACCAGGTCCGGGAGCAGGACCTGCAGGCCTGCCTCCAGGAGCGGTGGCACGACATGGCGCCAGAGGAAGCCCCAGGTCGGCTCGCCGTGCAGGAGCACCACCCGGTGCCCGTCGTCGGGGCCGGCGGCGACGTGCGCGAGTCGCAGGTCCACGTCGTCGACCGTCACGTCGACGTACGCCGGGTCATGGGGGAAGTCGGGCAGGTCGTCGAAGCGCTCGTCGGGCGTGCGCAGGACGTCGGTCATCGGTCCGCTCCGGTCACGGTGGGCGACCGACCCTACGCGGTGGCGTCCGCGGTCAGGCTCGCGATCGCGTCGAGCAGGACGTCCGGCGCCTGCCAGTTGAGCATGTGACCGGCGTCCGGCACCCACACGTTGCGCGCGTCGGGGATGTCGCTGCCCATCCGCTCGCTGTGCCATCGCGGCGTGGTGCTGTCCTCCTCGCCGCAGACCACCACGGTCGGGACGTCGATCTGGTCGAGCCGGTCGTAGAAGGAGGTGGTCGCCAGTCGCTGCAGCAGCGGCACCAACGCCTCGTGGTCCTGCGAGAGGAACTCCTCGAGGAAGACCTCGCAGGCGATCGGCGGTGCGCCGGGCCCGTAGATGCTCGCGGCGAACAGCAGCCCAGCGGTGTCGTTGGCGACGATCCGCTGGAGCACCCCGGACGTGATCAGCGGGATCTGTGCCGCGGTCTGCGGCGCGTCGACCGCCGCGTCACCGGCGAGGCTGGCGAAGAGCACCAGCCCGCGGATGCGCTCGGCGGCGGCTGGCTGCCCGAGCAGCGTCGCGATCGCGACGTAGCCCCCGGTCGAGTGCCCGACGAGCACGGCGTCACGGACGTCGTGGTGCGCCATCACGGCCTCGACGTCTTCGGCGATCACCTCCGGCGTGATGCCGTCTGTCCCGATCGTCGACCCGCCGTGCCCGCGCCAGTCGACGCACACGACGCGGTGACCACGCTCCAGCAGTCGTGCCTGCACGACGTTCCACTCGCGCATGGACACGCCGTAGCCGTGCAGGAGCACGACGTCGGGGCCGTCGCCCGCGACGACGGTCCGCACCCGGGCGCC